>DASWFA010000228.1:0-2481 GCA_036394475.1 Binatia bacterium | reverse complement strand
TCGGGAGGAGTTTCTCGGCGCCGCCGGCCGGAAGCCCAAAGACGCGCCGCCGCTCGGGCTCGTCGCCGCGCGCTACGCCGCGTTCGCGCTCGCCGCCGGGGTCTATTTTTTGTTTCGCGCCCACGCCGTCACCGCGCCGAGCAATATCTGGGTCGGGTTCCTCGGCGTCACTCCGGCCCAGCGGGTTTTTACCGCCAGCCGGGTGCTGATGGAATACCTGGGCCTGTTCGTTTTCCCCTCTACGCTCTCGGCCGAATACTGGCGGCCGGCGCTGCCGATCGCCCGGTCGCTGTTCGAGCCGGCGGTTCTCCTGTCGCTCGTGTTATGGGCCGCGCTCGGCTACGCCGCGCTGTGGAGCGCGCGGAAGGCGCGCCCGCTATTTTTCGCCATGGCCTGGCTCTTCATCACGATCCTGCCGGTGGCCAACATCTTTTTTCCCATCGGCATCGGCAAGGCCGAGCGCATCTTGTATCTTCCGTCGGCCGGCTTCTGCCTGGCGGCCGGCTGGCTCTATCTCAAGATCGAGCGGCGCGCGCAGATGCGCTGGCTGCTGGCGCCCGCGCTGGCCGCGATCGTCTGCCTCCTCGCGCTTAGGACCTACGTGCGGAATTTCGATTGGCAGGACGACCTCGCGCTCGCGCTCGCGACGCTCCGGATCTATCCGACCTCGCCGCTCATGAGCAACCGCGCCGGCCTCGAGTACCACAAGCGCGGCGAGCAGGACAAGGCGATCCCGCTGCTCGAGCAGTCGATCCGCGAGCGGCCCGATTCCGCCGTCTACCACGTCAACCTGGGCGAGGTCTACGACGCCTACAACCGATCCGACGACGCGATCCGGGAGTTCAACACCGCGCTGCGCCTCGATCCCGGCAGCGCCGCCGTCCACAACGACCTCGGCGCGGCTTACTTTTCGACCGGGCGCCTCGACCAGGCGATCGAGCAGTTCAAGGAGGCGGTGCGCCTCGACCCCGATCTTTCCGACGCGCACAGCAACCTCGGCGGCCTCTACCTGAGCAAGAACCAGATCGACGGCGCGATCGGCGAGCTCAACCACGCGATCAAGCTCAACCCCGGCAACGCCGAGGCACACAACAACCTCGGCACCGCCTATCTCAGAAAAGCGCGCTTCGATCTCGCCGTCGAGCGCTACCGGGAGGCGCTCCGCCTGAGGCCGGACTATCCCGACGCCGCGGAAAATTTGAAAATCGCCGAGCAGGCGGGCTCGGTCGCCAAGCGGCTCGGGCGGTGAGCTAAAATGGGCCGCAAGAGCAGGGAAAAGGCCGCAACGAAGACGCGCGGCGCGCCGGCGCCGAAAACCGCGCCCGCGGCGGCAAAACCTCCGGGGCGCCGCCGGGCGGCGCTCGCGATCGTAGGGATATTCGCGCTCGTCTTCAGCATCGTCGCGGTAACCGCTTTAACCCAAAAGTCGAACACCATGGACGAGCCGGTGCACGTCCTCGCCGGCTACTCCTACCTTAGATGGGCCGACTACCGGATCAACCCCGAGCATCCGCCGCTCGCCAAGCTCTGGGCGGCCCTGCCGCTGCTCGCGCTCTCCAAGCCGACGAGCGTCAACAACGACCCGCGCTACGCGCGCTACCTGTCGGGGACGATCACCGCGGCGAACCTGGGACAGTTCTTCCCCGGCGTGCCGATCGAGAAGGTCTTCTTTTACCCCAAGCTGCAGATGGTGCTGCTGGCCGTCGGGCTCGGCATTTTCGTCTTCGCCTGGGCGAGCGAATTGTTCGGCCTCGAAGCCGCCGCGGCGGCCCTTTTTCTCTACGCCCTCGACCCCAACATTCTGGCCAACAGCCAGATCGTCCATACCGATATCCCGTTTGCGGCTTTTTGCTTCGCCTGCATCTATTTCCTGTGGCGCGCGTTCCGCCGTCTCAGCTGGCCCAATGCGCTCTTTTTCTGCCTTTTTTTCGGGCTGGCGGCGGCGGCCAAGCACTCGTTCGTCTTGATCATCCCGATCGGAATCGCGCTCGGGCTGATGAAAATTTTTTCCCCCGAGCCGATCCCCGCGGCGATCGGCGCGGCGCGCTCGCTCTCCGGCCGGGGCGCGAAGACGCGCGCCGTCGCCGCCATGTTCGCCGGGGCCCTGCTCTCGGCCTATGTGCTGTTATGGGCGTGCTACGGATTTCGTTTCAGCGCGATGGCCGGCCACTCCCTGTCCGTGGCCGCGCTGCTGCCCGAGCAGGGTTGGCTTCGGTCCTCGGTCTCGCTGCTTCTCGACCTCGGCCTTTTCCCCGAGGCCTGGATCGACGGCCAGCTTTTCAACCTCAAGTTTTTGACCCGCACCGCCTACCTCCTGGGCGATACTTCGGACACCGGCTTTTGGCTCTTCTTTCCGGTCGCGCTCGCGGTCAAAACGCCGGTCCCCACGCTGCTGCTCGTAGCCGCCGCGGTTTATCTGATCGCGCGCCGGCGCCTCGACCGGCCGGCCGGTCTTTTTCTCCTCGTCCCGGTCGCGATCTA
>DASWFA010000227.1:0-1906 GCA_036394475.1 Binatia bacterium | reverse complement strand
CCTGTTGGATATTCGCCTCGGTCGGGGCCTTGCCGTCGACCGCCAATATCTTGACACCCTCCGCCTGCGCCTCTTCGACGGGGACGATGCCGTAGCCGAGCGAGCCGCGCACCCGCTTGACCGTGCGCAGGATCTTGTCCTTGCTGGCGCGCAGGACGAACGCTTTTTCCCGCCCGCCGGACTCTTTGCCGAAAAGGTTGTCGATGAACATGGCGTGGACCGCCGAGCTCGCCTCGCGCGTCAGCGGCACGATGCCCTTGTCTTCGCCGCCGACCTCGCGCCAGTTGACGATCTTGCCCGAGTAGATTCCCCTGAGCTGTTCCAGCGTCAGGCCGGCCACGGTATTCCAGGAATAGCTCAACAGGATGATCGCGTCGCGCCCCATGGATTCGACGTGCAGCGAGGCCTTTTCGGCGCCGGTCAGATTGCGCGTCACCAGGCCGATCTGGAGCTCGCCGCTTTCGGTCGCGGCGACCCCATAATTGGAGTTGGCGCGCCTGATTTCAATCTCGATGCCGGGATGGTCCTTGCGAAACCGGGCGGAAAATTTTTCCGCGAGCGGCGCCAGCGACTGCGCGCCGCCGATGACGATCTTTTGCGGGGGAGTCTGCGCTGGGACAGGGCAGGGCGACGAAAGAAGCGATGCGAGCAAGAAAGCGGGGGCGAGCCGCGCTCCGGTCATGAGGTCTCCCCTTTAAGGCGCACGAGACTAGATAGGGCATTGCCTCTACGACTGTCAAGCCCGGGGCAGGACGGCCATAAAGGCGCGTATGCTGCGTTGCGCCGGTTGGAATGCTTGGGCATCTATTCTGTCTGGGCGGCCGGGTCGGGAACTTTATATTGCGGGGTCAGAACCAGCGGCCCGGCGGTCTTCTCGTCCCCGGCCATTTCGATATACCCGCCGCCGCGCCAGAGATCGGTTTGGTCCCTATAATGCGGCGATAAAAAATGACCCGACTGCCCGGGGACGAGGACAAACAGCGACCGCCCGGGCACGGCCAGGTCGAGGATCATTCTGAGAGAAGGGCCGACCGTATGCTCGTAGGGGTGGGAGCGCCGGAAAAAACCCATATTGATCGTGACGCCGTCGCCGCCGGTGGGAAACGGCTCGATGGAGATGAGCCGCCGGAGCATCCAGACCGCGTCCAGCGGGTGACCGAGACCGAGCGTGTGGACTTTGCCCCACTGCCATTGCTCCATATCCGGCCCCAGCCGCCGCGCGAGCTCGCCGCAGGCCTGCTCGAGGCTCTTTTCGACCAGCGCCGGCCGCGGCGCCGCGGCGAACCAGGGCGACGCCGGGTCTTTAAGAATCTGCTCTAGGGGATAGACCGACTGGTTGAAGATCTCGATGTAGGTCGAAAAGAGATTCTCTCCGAGCGTGGGCTGGAGCAGGTTCTCCGTCAGGCGATGGTAAAAAAATTGGAAGACGGCGGCTTCCCGGCTTTCGGCCGGCGAGCCGCCGTCCCAGGCGAGCAGGCTTTCGGCCGCCTTGGCGCTCGCGCCGCCGCTCGCCGCGATCCGCGCCAGGTCGGCGCCGAGAGCCTCGACGATCTCCCGCGCATGGACCGACACGGTGTCCTGCTGCATCCGCTCCATGTCGGCGACGGCAAGCGTCTTTTTTCCCGCGAGCAGCTCCCTGATGCGGCGGATGCGGTAGGGCGGATCGAAAAGGTCCGAGAGATAATATTCGTAGCCGCCGCCGGCGACGTCGTTGTTCGCCGTGGCGATGACGCCCTCGGGCGGATTATATAAATGCGGCAGCTCGTCGAAGGGGATCGAGCCTTGCCACTCGGCTTTAGACTCCGCGCCGTCGAGCGGCAGGAGCGACGGGCGTCCGGCGCGGAGCGGGACCGCGCCGGCGAGGCTGTAGCCGATGTTGCCGCCCGAGTCGGCGTAAAGATAGTTC
>DASWFA010000226.1:0-1750 GCA_036394475.1 Binatia bacterium | reverse complement strand
CCTTCTCCTTGTATTCCACCACGCGCCGGCCGCGCGCGGCGATGACGATCGCCGACTCGCCGGCGAGCGCGAGCTGCAGGCGCACGATGCTGCTCGAGCCCGGGATGTGGAGCTGCTGGCGCGCCAGCGCCTTCATGTATTCCAGCGCTTTGGCCTTCCCCATCCCGTCCAGCATGACCGTGAACCAGGCGTACTCGTCGCTGCCGAGGCTCATCCGGCCCTTCCACCTGGGCTGGAGCAGGTCCTGATAGCTCCGCGGCGCGTCCTCCTGGGATACCAGCTTGGTGTTGAAGGCGACGACGATCGGCGTCACCTCGAACGACGACCAGAAGCCCTGGCTGTCGTAAGAGCCGGCGGGAAAGGCCTTGAGCTCCGGCGACAGGTAGGGGAACGAGTAGCCTTTGTGCCGGAGCTCCCAGATCTCCACCGGCGCCGAGGCCACCACATCGACGAGGACGCGGCCGGCCCGCGCCTCCGTGTCGATCTTGGTAAAGATGCTCGATTGGGTCAGGCGGATGGATCTTACCTTGACGAAGGGAAAGCTTTTTTCGAAAGCGCCGACGATCTTCGGATAGTCGGTGAGGCCCATCGAGGTGTAAAAGACCATCTCGCCCTCTTTGCGGGCGCCCTCCTCGAGGGCGGCTTTTCTTTGCGCCGGCGCCAGGCTGCGGACGGTCTTCGATACGTCGTCGACGGACGCGCCGTAACAAGCGGCCGTCGGCAGCAGCGCGCAAGCGAAGAGGAGAGAGGAAATACCGGCTCGACGTTTCATTTCCCTTTCCGGACCAAGCTAAGCCACGCCCACCCACTTCCCCGCTTCCACCGATTGGAGCACCGCGTCGACGACCCGCTGCGCGGCCAATCCTTCGCGAAAGCTCGGCGCCGCCTCTTCGCCCGAGCGCATGGCCTGGGCGAACCTCCGGGTCAGGTGGGAAAATAAAAACTCGCCGGCCACGCGCTTGGGGTCGGAGAGGTCGAGCCCCTGCGTGAGCCTTTCGGGAATGGCGAGCGGCTCGAAGCGGGAATTCGCGCCGCGGACGCCGCTCAGCCGGCCGACGACCCAGCCCGGACCGTCGCGGTCGAGCTCCATGCGGAGCGCCCCTTCGCTGCCGAAGATCCGGATGCTTTGATACAGGCTGCCCTCGGCCACGCCGCTCGCGTGGAGCGACGCCTGAATCCCGCCCGCGAGCTCGGCGAGAAACATGCACGAATCTTCGACGTCGACGGCGCCCGTCCCGCCGCCGTCCGGGAGGCGCCGCTCTTTATGGAAGGTCGCCGCCTGCCCGACGACTCTTTTGAAATCGCCCGCGAGCATGCGCACCAGGTCGATCAAATGGACCGCCGTGTCGCCCAGGACGCCGAAGCCCGCGGTCTCTTTGCGATGGCGCCAGCCGAGCGGGGTCGCCGCCGCCATGCGGCTTTCGGTCAGCCACGAGGCGTCGAGGTGAAAAATCCGCCCGGCGTAGCCCTCCTCCAAAAGCTCCTTCATGCGCCGGACGGCCGGGATAAAGCGAAAATTGAAAGCGGTCATGTGGGCGCGCCCGGCCTTCCCGGCCGCCGCCAGCATGCTTTCCGCCTCGCCGGCGTTGAGCGCCAGCGGCTTCTCGCTGAGCACGCCGAGGCCGCGCGCGAAGGCCTCCTCGGCGATGGGGCGATGGAGGTACGGCGGCGTGGCGATGCTGACGCCGTCCAGTCCCCCGAGCGCCAACAGCTCGCGGTAGTCGGTGAAGACGCGGGGAATGCCGAATTC
>DASWFA010000225.1:0-3311 GCA_036394475.1 Binatia bacterium | reverse complement strand
TGTCCTTGATGAAAAACTCCGGCAGCCCCTCCGGCGTCACCTGGTTCACCGGGCCGACGACGACGCCGTAGCCGTGCGTGTAGGTCAGGTGCTCGTTGATCCAGATGCGGCTCGGCAGGTGCTGGTACGACAGCTCGCGCGCCGAGAGCATGATCTGGCGGTAGTCGCCGTCGATCAGGTAGCGGTCGTTGTCGACGTCGACGAACTTGTAATAGGTGCGGATCTCCTGGAGCTGGCCGTAGGTGGCGAGCAGCGGCCGGTGGTCCCACAGGCGGATGTTTTTGATCGTCGCCTCGTTGCGCTTCAAATCGGCGGCGGTCAGGTTCTCCTCGGCGGGAAACTCCTTGGCCTCGAGCTGGTCGAGGCCGTAGGCGCGCCGGGTGAACTCGATCGTGCGGAGGATGTAGGGGCGCTCGGCCGCGACTTCGTTGGGCACGACGCGGAAGCGCTGCAAAAACGACGGGTAGAGGCCGAGCCCGGCCACGTGGAGGACCACCAGCGCCGCGACCGCGATGTAGAAATAATTGATCCCGGGGCGGAAAATCTGAAAGATCGTCACCGCGGCGGCGGCGAGCGCGAGGAAGGCGAGCGCGCGGAGGATCGGCAGGCTCGCGTGCACCGCGGTATAGCCCGCGCCGAAGGCGGCGCCGCGCGACGAGTAGAGCAGCGCGAAGCCGTCGAGCCAGTAGCCGGCGGCCTTGACGGCGATGAACGCCGCCGCCAGCGACAGCAGGTGGATCTTGGCGCGCCGGCTGAAAGTGAGCCCGCGCCGGCCGTACTGGATGCCGCGGTAGAGTAAATAGGCAACCGCGGTCGCCGCGAACGCGAGCCCCAAGAGGAGCGCGAGCCAGTGGTGCGCGGCGTTCAAGAACGGCAGGCGGAAGATGAAAAAGCCGATGTCGCGGCCGAACACCGGGTCGGGAATCCCGAACGGCACAGCGTTCAAGAAGAGCAGCGCGCTCTCCCACTGGCCGGCGCCCGCCGGCGCGGCCATGAGCCCGAGCAGGAGGCAGGCCGGGAGCAGCAGGCGGCGCACCAGCGGATCGATCAGCTCGGGGCTCGGCAGCTCGATCGCGTTGTCCAGCTCGAGAAAGCGCAGGCCGGCGACCGTCCGCGCCGCGGTCTTGACGTTAAGATAAACGACCAGGAAGAAAAGCCCGCCCGAGACCGCCGCCAGCAGGAGCTTGACGGCGAGCGCGGTGGTAAAGACGCGGGTAAAGCCGGTTTCCTGAAACCAGAGCCAGTCGGTGTAGAACGAGACGCTCTGGCTGAGCGACAGAACGACGAGAAAACCCAAAAAGAGCAGCAGCCCGGTAAAGCCCCTCATCTATCTCCTTATCAAGCGGCCCGAGGCCGGATCAAAACCGGGCCGATCATATAGACGTCAGGGAGGGAAAGCAATATGGGGGAAGAGGCCTAACGCCCCGCGCCTATCCCCATACACCTCCGGCCTCAGACGCTTCAACATGAACATCGCGAGCGCGTCGGAATAGCTCTTGCGCCAGCCCGTGATCTCGCCGCGGTAAAGAATCGGCACGTCGCCGCCTTCCAGCGCGCGGCGCAAGACTTCTTCCTCCGCCGCTTCGGCGGCCAGCGTCCGCGCCTTCGAGAAATGCCTGCGGTAATGCGCGTCTTTCTCCAGCCACAGATAGTGGCTCTGGCGCCCCACGCCCGACAGCTCGCGCGCGCCGCGGATGGTCCTCGCGTGGAGATAGGCGACCAGAAAGGCGCGCTGGCGGTGCGAGGCGACCCCGGGGAAGGCGTCGCCGAACCCGTCCTCCGCCGGAGCGCCCGCGCGCCGGCGGACTTCGGCCCCGGCCTCGTCGGCGGCCATCATCCCCGCCCGCTGGAAGCGCCGCCGGTAGGCCGCGTCCGTCCGCAGCCACAGATAATGGCTCTGGCGCCCCACGCCCGCCGCGCGCGCCGCGGCGCGGATCTCCCGCGTCCGGACGTACTCGGCGAGAAAGGCGCGCTGCTTCGGATTTTTCACCGCGCGGAAATCGCGCGCGCGTTTTTTTCTTCGCCTTCTTTTCTGTTCCGTCTCACGCCTCATGCCTCACGCCTCTTGCCTTCTTCCAAGCGTGAACTTAAATCCGGGGCGAATCAACAAAAATATTCGGCGCAATGGCACAGTATGTCGCAGTATGACACGGGAATTTGGCGGAGCGGGCGGCGGCCGGGCCGGGTCCGCCGCCGGGAAAGAACCCACATAGTATAAACACCGAAAAACCGTCAGACTCTGAGCCATGAAGCTTCGGGACCATCCGCTGATGTCGTACCATGGCGTTCGCAACTGGCCCCCGTCCTGGGTGCGGGCCGACGGCGAGACTCTCGCCTTCGCCGAGGGGGAAATCGGCGTGCTCAGAGAGGTGCTGCGCTCGCAGGTCAGCCCCGGCGACCGCGTGTTCCTCTTTATCGAGCACGACGGCTGCGAATTCCTGGGCTGCGTGCTGTTTTCCGACCGGGATTTCTGCGAGCAGGTCATCCGGCTCTTACAGAGCCACTGCGGGTTTACCGTCGGTGATATCGGGAGCCTCGACTTGACCGGCCTGCCCCGGGCGAGAGTTTAACGGGACTTTTTGACCGACCGAAAGCCGGTGATGTGGTGCCAGGGCGTTTCCGGGGGGGCCGCCGGGGCCTTGGAGCAGCTCGGGCAGGAATGGTTGCGCGCGTAGTCGAGAATGTGGCCGTCCCTGGTCAATTCGATATCAAAGGGGCTGCCGCATTCACTACATTCAAGAAACCATATGCCGTCGTCGTCCATGGGAGGCGACAGTACCCAGGTTCGGGTTGTTTGGCAATGCGGGGATTGATACTTATTTCGTCTCACAGACGACTGCGCCGCCCGCTTCTAATTGTCGCGGCATGACGCGCGAATTTGGGGGTGGGGGAGATCAGCGGGCGCTGCGGCGCCTTTCGTCTCGGGCGGCATGATCAGCCCCGAGGACAAGCACGAGATTATCGTCGCGAAGTGAGGCGGCGAGTCGAATGGGGCGGGACGGGGGGCAGTGTAGACCTTACGCCAAAGCAATGCACTGAACAGTTTAATAGCTTATGGTATTCTTTTGAGTCGCTTGGGCGCGAAGCGACCGCGCCTTCTTCAAATCAACCGGAAAACCGAACTCACCTTTTTCGTAAAAATTCGCGAGAGACTCGAGCGCCCCTTGGAATTTAGCTTCCGCAGATTCCAGAATATACCTGAGACCTTCACGTTCATCCTTTTCAAAATTTTCGGTCCCATAAAGTAATGCTATGCCATGGATCCATTGAGAATGCGCATGCTTTAGGTCGGCAGCGCGCTTAAATAGCCG
>DASWFA010000224.1:0-5093 GCA_036394475.1 Binatia bacterium | reverse complement strand
CGGGGGGAAAACAGTCTTCGACGCCACCTCGGCGCTGGAAGTGCCGGCGGAGCGCCGCGGCCTCGGCCTGGTGTTTCAATCCTACGCGATCTGGCCCCATCGCAGCGTGTACGACAACGTCGCCTACGGCCTCAAGCTCCGGCGCATCGGCGCGGCGGACATCAGAGTCAAAGTGGAGGGCATGCTCGAGCGGCTGGGTCTCAAGACCATGGCCGCGCGCTACCCGCACCAGCTCTCCGGCGGCCAGCAGCAGCGCGTGGCGCTCGCGCGCGCGCTCGCCTACAGCCCGCCGGCGCTCCTCCTCGACGAGCCGCTGTCGAACCTGGACGCCAAGCTCCGCGAGGAGGCGCGCCATTGGATTCGCGAGATTATCAAGGAGACGAACGCCGCCGCGCTTTACGTCACCCACGATCAGACCGAAGCGCTCGCCATCGCCGACCGGATTCTCGTCCTCGACGGCGGCCAGGTCCAGCAGGAGGGAACCCCGGAGGAGATTTACGGGCGTCCCGCCGGCCGGTTCGTCGCCGAGTTCATGGGCAGCAACAACCGCCTGGAAGGGAGGCTCGCCGAGGCCCGGGACGGCCGCGCGCGGCTGGAGGGAGCGGGCTGGAGCCTGTGGGGAGAGCTTCGCGGCGCGAAGCGGCCCGGCGACGAAGCCGTCGGCATGATCCACGTCGAGCGGATTCATCTGAGCGAATCCGCCGGTGAAAACCGCCTCAAGATGACGCTCAAGTCGGCCTCGTATCTGGGCGAGCGCTGGGAGTATCTCCTGACTCTCGGCGGGCTCAAGGTCCGCGTCTGGGGCGAAGCGGCGCTCGCGCCCGGAGATTATTGGGTCGCCGTCCCGCCGGACGCGTTGTGGATCTTTTAGTCCTGCGAGCCGCCCCGTCGTTTGGGAAAAAAGATGGAAAGCATCGACATTCCCTCCCGCTCCCAAAAGCGCCTGCTTGAACTATCCCGCCAAACGCTCGAGCGCTTTGTCCGCGGCGCGGCGGGCGCGGACGGGCCGGTCGAAGATCCCCATCTCTTGACGTCCGACTACGGCGCGTTCGTCGGCCTGCATCGCGGCAAGAGATTGCGCGGCTGCGTCGGGACCTGCTTTCCCACCGGGCCGCTGTACGAGACGGTGATCGATATGACCGAGGCGGCGGCGTCCCGCGACCGCCGCGTCGCGGCGATCGCCCCCGGCGAGCTCGCCCACATCCGCATCGACATCTCGGTATTGGGCCCGCTCGAGCCGGCGGCCGATCCGCTCGCCTTGCCGATCGGCAGGCGCGGGATTTACGTGGCGGGCGCGGACCGGCGCGGGGTGCTGTTGCCGCAGGTGGCGCTGGAGTATGGTTGGGACATGGAGACCTTTCTCCGCCAGACCTGCGTCAAGGCCGGTCTCGCGGGAGACGCCTGGAAGCGGCCCGAAACGAGGGTCGCGAGCTTCATCGCGCTCGTCATCGAGGAGGCGCGATGAGACGGCGGAGCTTTTTGGCCGCGCTGGCGGGATTCCTGCTGCTGCCGGCGCGCCGGGCCGGCGCGATCTGCAACCCCGCGCTGGTCGAATTATTCGGCAAGGCGCGCGCGCTGGCGCAGACGCGCCCTCGGGCCGGCCGCGCGCCCCGGCTGGGCAACTACTCCGTCAGGTGGTTCGGCCACTCGAGCTTTCTGATCCAATCCGGGAGCGCGACCCGCGTCGTCACCGACCCGAATCTGGACGTGACGCCGGGCATCCGCGCCGACGCGGTGACCGTGAGCAACGATCACATCACGCACAACAACGTCGGCGCCGTCGCCGGCGAGCCGGTGGTTCTCCGCGGCATCACGCTCCGCCAGACCTGGAACCCGATTCGCACGAGCGTCAAGGACATCACGATCGTCAACCTGCCGAGCCAGCGGGGGCCGGCCTGGGGCGCGGCGGCGAACTCGATTTTCATCTACGAGATGGGGAGCCTCTGCCTCGCGCACCTGGGCAACCTCGGCCACCTGCTCACGCCGGAGCAGGAAAAGGTGCTGCGCCACGTCGACGTCTTGATGACGCCGATCGACGCGCTGACCAACCTCGGCTTCGAGGACGTGCTGCGGGTCGTCGAGCAGGTGAAGCCGCCGATCGTGATTCCCATGCACTACGATATCGAGCGCCAGGCCGAGCTTTTCGCCGCCTTCGCCAAAGAGCGCTATCCGGTCCGCCGCCTGAAGGAATCCGAGCTCGTCCTCTCCCGCCCGATGCTCCCCGCCGCCACCGAGATCTTCGTCCTGGCCCATCCGCGCGCGCCGTTTTCCCCGGAATAAAGCGCCGCTTTGCGCCGCGCCGATTTACTTCGAGAGTTAATAATGTTATAGAATGGAGGCTTGTTTTCGGGAACGGAAGGACTTTGCCGTGAACCGGAGAGATACTGACTTCTTCAACCGCCTGTTGAATGAGCGCAAGCAGGAGCTGCTGAACGAGGCCGGAAAAACGGTCGACGGGATGGACGAGGACGGGAACTTCCCCGACCCGACGGACCGCGCCTCGCTGGAGTCGAACCGCAACTTCATCCTGCGCATCCGCGACCGCGAGCGCAAGCTGATCGCCAAGATCGAAGAGGCCCTGCGGCGGCTGGAAGACGGCAGCTACGGCGTCTGCGAAGAGTGCGGCGAGAACATCGGCACGGCGCGGCTCAAGGCCCGCCCGGTGACGACGCTGTGCATCGAATGCAAGTCGGCCCAGGAAGTCGACGAGAGAAAAAACCGGCTGCTGTGATCCATGGCGATGAAAGTCAAAAAAGCGGTCATCCCGGTCGCCGGGCTCGGCACGCGGCTCCTGCCCGCGACCAAAACCATCCCGAAAGAGATGCTGCCGATCGTGGACACCCCGGCGATCCAATACGTCGTCCAGGAAGCGGTCGATTCGGGGCTGACCGAGATGATCTTCGTCACCGCCCGGGGCAAGGACAGCATCGAGGACCATTTCGACAACGCGCCCGAGCTGGAGCAGGTCCTCGAGCAGCGCGGACAGAACGAATTGCTGGAGCGCCTCCAGGCGATCTCGACGATGATCGACATCGTCTCGGTCCGGCAAAAGCGGCCGCTGGGCCTCGGCCACGCGATCCTTTCGGCGCGGAACCTGGTCGGCGACGAGCCCTTCGCCATTCTGTTGTCCGACGATTTGATCGAAGACCCGGTGCCGTGCGTGCGCCAGCTGTTGAATATTTACGAAGCGCGCGGGGAGTCGGTCCTGGCGGTCCGCCGCGTGCCCCGGACCGAGGTGCGCCGGTACGGCATCATTCAAGGCCGGGAAGTGAGCCCGCGCACTTACGAGGTGGAGGCGATGGTCGAAAAGCCCGACCCGAAGGACGCGCCGTCGGAGCTCGCGATCGTCGGCCGCTATGTCCTCCATCCGGAGATCTTCTCCTGCCTGGAGAAAGTCCGGCCCGGCAAGGGCGGCGAGATCCAGCTGACCGACGCCATGGCCGACCTGGCGCGCCGCCGGAAGTTTTACGGTTACGAGTTCACGGGCGAGCACTTCGACGTCGGCGACAAGCTCGGCTTCGTGCGCGCGACCGTCGCCTACGCGCTCAAGCGCCCGGACCTGGAAGGGCAAGTGCGGGAGTTTTTGCGCTCGATCCATTGATGGTTTAAACTGTAGTCGCTTCAACCGCTAGACGTGGGGCCGTAGCTCAGTTGGGAGAGCGTCGCGTTCGCAACGCGAAGGCCGTGGGTTCGACTCCCATCGGCTCCACCAAAACAAAAAAAGCCGGGGAAAAATCCCCGGCTTTTTTGTTTTCACCGCGGGTTGAATCTTCAGTTGAGATAGCTGCGGTCCGCCTCGGAAGCCTCCGCCGCCGGTCCGGGGGCGAACCGCCGGCGGATCATTTGGACGAGCACCAGGCTGGTGAGGGCGTAGGCCTCCAGGGTGTCTTCGCTCTGCTCGAACGCCACCTGGCTGGCGGCCTTCATCAGTTGCCCGAGCGTCGCTTCGATCTTCGACCGGTCTGGTTTCATAGCCGTGTTTCCTTGTAAATTTCCCGCCGACCCTTCCTCTCTGTACGGTTAGACGCACGAGCCGCTAAAACGTTCATTGCCTAACCCGCGCGCCCCAAACGGCTGCGCCGGCCTCGAGGATTTCGGCGCTCGAAGCGCCCGGAATCCCAACCGGTCAGGGCGGCGCGCCCCGCATCCGCCCGCGATACGCGCATACGGGAATTTCCTCGGTGAGACCCGGAATCCACCCGACCGGCGCCGCCTTGTCCGTCCGCCGCCCGGGTATAGGCTGAATGAAGGGTAATTGAAAGGAGTTGAACCCAATGGACGCACTGGAGATGTTACGCGAGGACCACCGCAAAGTGCAGGAGATGTTCGAGCAGTTCGAACGGTCCGAGGACCCGCAGGCCAAACAACAGATCTGCGCCGAGGCTCTCACCGCGCTCAAAGTTCACGCCGCGCTCGAAGAGGAGCTGTTTTATCCCGCGGTGCGCGAAGTGATCGACGACGAGGAAAAGGTCGACGAAGCCCTGGAAGAGCATCACGTCGCCAAGCTGCTCGTCTCCGAGCTGGAGGAAATGGATGCGGGCGACGACCATTTCGACGCCAAGTTCAAAGTGCTCGCCGAGAGCGTGAAGCACCACATCGAGGAAGAGGAATCGGAAATCATCCCGGCAGTCGAAAGCCAGCTGGACACGGAGGACCTGGGGGAAAGGATGGCCGAGCTCAAACAGGACCTCGAGCAAAAGATGAGCGACGGCTCGGGCCGGGGCCGGGCCTCGCCTTCCTCCCGAACCCGCGCCAAAGGGAGAGCTTCGGGAACCCGCCGGCACACGAGCGGAAGCCGCGGCAGCAGGTCGAAACGGCGCCGCGCGTAAGCTGCAATATCAATAACACAGAGGGGGAACCATGGAAAAAATAGAGAAATCGATCGAAGTCGATCAGCCGGTCAGCACGGTTTACAACCAATGGACCCAGTTCGAGGAATTTCCCCGCTTCATGGAAGGCGTGAAACGCGTCGTCCAGCTCGACGACAAGCGGCTCCATTGGGTGGCCGAGATCGGCGGCAAGGAAAAAGAGTGGGACGCCCGGATCATCGAGCAGATCCCCGACCGTAAGATCGCCTGGCAGAGCGAAGCGGG
>DASWFA010000223.1:0-2490 GCA_036394475.1 Binatia bacterium | reverse complement strand
TGCCATAATCACGCCCACGCCGATGCTCAAGCCGGCGAGGAGGTAGAGCAGGATGTCCCACAGCGCGTTGCCGCCTTTCAGCAGGAAGGCCAGATCGCGATCGAAAGAGCTCAGCAGGAACTCCCGCCGAAAGATCAGCATGCCGGCCATGACGAAGCCGAAGACGGCGGCGAGCAGCTTGATCTCGCCTTTGGAGAGGGAGATCACCTCGCCTTTTAACAGGCTCAGGATTTCGACTTCCCCGGCGGGATTGAAAACGATGAAAAGGATCGTGAGCGCCCCGGCCAGCGCGTAGGCGGCCGCCAGCCGGCCCTCCGCCGTGCCCTTTCCCCGCCGCTCCAGGTAGGCGAACAGCAGCAACGCCAGAAAGGTAAACGCCAGCGAGCCGCCCATTCCCAGCACCCGCTCGCTCAGCGCGAGCCCGGGGAAAAAGCCCGCCTGCGCCACCCAGAAGGCGAACGCCACCCCGGCGGCCGCGACCTGCGGGAGCGTGAGCCCGAGAAAGACGGTCCTTCTGAGGATCAGATAGGCGCCGACCAGCGGGCAGGCGAGCCCCAGGATGACGCTGCCCGCGAGCGCCGGAAAAAGAAGATAGGACGGATCGAGAATCTGCCTGAGCGTGTCCATTACGGCAGCGGCCCGCCTTTCTCCTCCCACCATATCCGGCCCTTCTCCACGCGAAGAATCTTCCCGGCGACGCTCCGGACCATTTCCAGATCGTGGCTGGAGAAAAAAATGGCCAGACCCCGGTCGCGGTTGAGCGCGACGAGGAGATCGGTGATCGCGCGCTGCGAATCGCGGTCCACGCCGGAAAGCGGCTCGTCGAGGATCATGATCTTGGGCCGCACCATCAGGGCCCGGGCGATGAGGATGCGCTGCTTCTGCCCGCCGGAGAGGGAAAAAAAGGATTTGTGCGCCAGATGGCGGAGCCCCACCTGGTCCAGAACCTCTCCGCGCCCGGCCCGCTCTTCGTGCGGCAAGGGGCGGTAGGCGGGCACGCGCCCATAGGCCCCCATCTCCACGACCTCTTCCACGTTCAGGGGAAACTGCGGGTCGAGCGAGGCGCTCTGCGGCACGTAGCCGAAGTCCGACAGGGCCGAGGCGCGGGAGATGCGCCCGCTCTGAGCCGGCAGCAGGCCGAGAATGGCCCGCAGGATCGTCGTCTTGCCCGATCCGTTCGGGCCGGCAAAGCCGATCAGGTCGCCCGGATAAATCGCCAGATCGACCCCCTGGACGACCGGCGCCGAATCGTAGCCGAGGGCGACCGACTCGAGGGATACCAGGGGGAGCGCTTTTTCGCTCCTATGCACAAGCGGCGACGTCATGGATAATCAACCGTTGCCGACGGCTTGTACCAAAGTCCGGACCGTATAATCAATCCATTTGATATACGTGTCGGTTTCCGGCCGGCCGCCGCCGCTGCTGTAAAGCCGCAGGACCTTGATGCCCGTCTCGCCGGCGATCTGCTGGGGCAGGCGCGGGTTTTGCGCGCCGTAGAGCAGGACCTGCGCCTTTTCGTCCTTGATCTCCTTCACCAGGCTGACCAGATAGTTGGGCGTCGGCTCGATGCCGGGCTTGATTTCCACGCTCCCGATGCGCTTCATGCCGTACCGGTTGGCGAAGTAGGCCCACTCGGGATGGTACTCGACGAATTTTACCCCTTTGAGCGGCGCCGCCATCTTGGCCCAGCGCTCGATCCAGCCGTCCAATTCGGCGAGATAGGCCTTCAAGTTCTTTTCGAACGCCTGCTGATGCTGCGGAAAGTTCCGCGCGAGGCCCGCGGCGATATTCTGCGCCACGGTCTTGGTCCGGACCGGATCGAGAAGATAGTGCGGGTTTCCTTTCGGGTGCAGGTCGCCCTCGGCGCGGTCCATGCGCGCCGGCGCGTCCACGACCGGGATGCCCGCGGAACAATCGATGTAGCCGGGCTGCCCGGGAATAATTTTCGGATTGCTGGCGACTTCGAGAAGCGCCGGCAGCCACGAATGCTCGTCGTCGAGACCGGTCAAGACCAGCACGTTGGCGCGGTTCAGCTTCGGAACGAAGCTGGGCTTTACCGGGACTCCGTGGGGATCTTCCACTCCCGTGGCGAGGCTGTCCACGCTGACCAGATCTTTGCCGATCTGTTTCGTGATGTCGGCCAGGGCGGGCCAGGTCGCCACGACGCGGATCTGCTGGGCGAAGGCCGCCCCGGCCGGGATCCACGCCAGCGCGAACGAGAGGAAAAATATTTTCCGGATTTTGCTTGGCGATAAAGATTTCATGTGCTGCTCCTTAAATAATATCTAGCGGCCGAGAAAGCCGTGCGTGTGGGCGCCGATGACCGTCGTCCACTGGAGGAAAAATTGATTGCCGGCGTCGGCTTTGTCCTCGCGCGCCTGATCGTCCGCGTGCGTGTACTGGAAGCGCAGCCGGTTGAACTCGCTCACGTTCCAGGTGAGAAACGGCGAGTAGCCGATCGTCTTCCTGCCCGGGCTGTCGATGCGCGGC
>DASWFA010000222.1:0-5449 GCA_036394475.1 Binatia bacterium | reverse complement strand
CCCGTATCAGTGGAACCGCCAGCGCGGCATGCACGTGCGCGAGGGGCACGAGCCTTTCGAGGAGGCGGCGCGGCGCGTCTACTGGGACATGGCGATGTACGACAAGGAGTCGATGGAATTGCTCATCAGGCGCGTCGGCGCCGACCGCGTGCTCTTCGCCACGGAGATGTTCGGCGCGGTCAACGCCATCGATCCCAAGACCGGGCGCAACTTCGAGGACATCGTGCCGATCTTTCAGTCGATCGAGTGGCTGTCGGACGAGGACCGTTTGAAGATCACGGAAGGGAACGCGAAGAAAGTATTCTCGAAGGCGTTCGCCAAGGCGCGCTCCTAGGTCCGAATGCGCCCGGCCGCTGCGGTCTGTTAAGGGGAGGACTCGATGGGGGAAAAAATCACCCGCGCACTCTGCCGGCCGCTCGCTTCCGCGGCGCTCTTCGCCCTCGCCTGCCTGCCGTTACCAGGTCTTCACGCCGCCGACCGGCTCGTCGGCGTCCACTCGGCGCAGGTGCTGTCGCAGTCGATGCCGTGGATCGCCCAGGAGGCCGGGCTGTTCAAGAAATACGACCTCGACTTCCACCTCGTTTTCATCTCGTCGTCGCCGGTCGCGACCGCCGCCGCGCTCGGCGGCGACGCCGAGGTCCAGGTGACCGGCGCGATCGGCAACGTGCGCGCCTACGTCCAGGGGGCCGCCGATCTCGTCTTCATCGGCGGCGTCAAGAACTTCATGACGCACAACATCCTCGCCCGGCCGGAGATCCGGCGGCCGGAGGACTTGAGGGGGAAAAAGATCGGCGTCGGCCGCTTCGGCAGCAACACGCACTACTTCACGATCCAGGCGCTCCGGCGCCTCGGCATGGACGCCGCGCGCGACGTGCAGGCGGTCCCGACCGGCGGCGGGCCGGAGACGCTGGCGGCGCTGGTCGGCGGCCGGGTCGAGGCCGCGTCTCTCGTGGCGCCGGGCGACGCGGGCGCGGCGGCGCAGGGATTTCGCCTGGTCGTCAACGGCGCGGAGCTCCGCATTCCCTACGGCGCGACGACGCTCGTCACGCTGCGCTCGCTCATCGCCAAGCGCGGTCCGGCCGTCGGGCGCTTCATGCGGGCGATGGCCGAGGCCGCGAAGATTTTGCACACGGACAGAAACTTCGTCTACAAGGTGCTGGGGAAATACATGCGCATCACCGACACGAAGGTCCTCGACCCGTCGTACCAGTCGGAGATCCCCGCGCTCGAGCGGCGCCTGGAGATCCAGGACGCGGCGCTACAGGCGTCGCTCGACGAGATCGCGCCGGCCGACGCGCGCGCGAAGGCGATCAAGCCGGCGGAGCTCGTCGACCGCCGCTACCTCGCCGAGATGGAAAAGAGCGGCTTTTTCGATAAGCTCTGGGGAGATAAAAAGTAAAAGGGAGGTGGCGCCATGTTCGCCCCGCGCACGCTGGCCGAGATAAAAGACGACATCCGCGACCGCGTCGGCAAGCGCGCGCCGTTTCTCCACGCCGACAAGGCGGAGGCGGAGGCGGCGCTCGCCCGGCTCGACAATATAGAATCCGAGTCCTGGGCGGCGGCCTGGAGCGACCCGGCCGAGAGATGGGAGGAAAAGGCGCGCGCCGAAGAGAAGCGCGGCGACGCCGCGGCGGCGAAAGACGCCTACCTCAAAGCCTACGGCTACTACGGCATCGCGCGCCACCCGTTTCCCAACTCGCCGGGAAAAGAGCGCGCGTACGCCAAGACGCGCGCGATGTACCTCGCGGCGTCGCGCCACTTCGACATCCCGCTCGAATGCGTCTCGATCCCGTTCGAGCCCAAGCCGATAGTCGGCCACCTGCGGCTGCCGAAAAAACTCCCCGCGCCGATGATCCTGCACTGGGGCGGGATCGACAACTGGAAGGAGGAGCGCTTCACCTTCGCCGAGGTGTTCGTCAAAGAGGGCTGGGGCTGCCTCGTCCTCGACAGCCCCGGCACCGGCGAGTGCCCGATGCGCGCCGGGCCCGACGCGCACCGCGTCCACTCGGCGGCGCTGGACTATTTGATCAAGCGGCCGGAAGTGGACGCGAAGAAAATCGCCGTCGTGGGCGCGAGCTTCGGCGGCTACTGGTCGACCAAGATGGCCCACGTCGAGCACGAGCGGCTCAAAGCCGCGGTCAACTGGGGCGGCGGCGTCCATTATTTCTTCCAGCCCGAGTGGCAGGAGAAGTCGCGCAACGCGCCGTCGTATCTCTTCGATCTCATCGAGGCGCGCGCCAATCTATTCGGCAAAAAGACCTTCGAGGAATTGATCCAGGCGATGCCGGCCCTATCGCTCAAGGACCAGGGCTGGCTCGACAAGCCGTCGGCGCCGATGCTGCTGGTCAACGGCAAGGAGGACAAGCAGGTGCCGATCGAGGATTTTTACCTGCTGCTGGAGCACGGCGAGCCCAAGGCGATGCGGCTTTTCTCCGGCGGCCACATGGGCGCGATCGGCGACATCTTCAAGACCGTCGTCCAGTGGCTGCATGGGAAATTGGATTAACGCCTAGGCGTTTCATCAAGATTTTTCTTTCCTGCGGCGCGAAAATACCGTACAATCAGCAAGATCCCTCTATGGCACCCGCCGAGCCGGAATTCCCTTTCGTCTTCACGCCGCGCATGAAAAAGCGGCTGTCGCGGCGCGTCATCGACATGCTGCAAAACGCCATCCGGCAGTTCCCCGAGCTGCAGGGCCGGACGATCACCGTCGGCTACACCGCCGCGCACCTCGGCAGCGCGCTCGTGCCGCTCCGCGAAGAGGCGGCGGCGAAGCTCACGATCCGCCTCAAGGTCAAAACGCTCACCTATAATACGATCGGCCACGAGATGACCCATCTCCTGCAGGGCCTCTCGAAGATCCACTTCAAGGCGGGCCGGGCGGCCGAGGCGATGCCCTACGGCGAGAAGCAGTGCGACATCTGGACGCTCGCGCGGAGCGCGCTCTTCTGCGACGACGCGCCGACGTACATCCGCCTGCCGCGCCGGGTGCGCGAGAACTGGCCGCGCTACGCCAAACCGGTCCGGCGGCTCTGCATCGCCGCGCTGGAAAAGCGCAAAAGCCGGCGGCTCTATATCCAGTGGCTCGAAGGGAAGATCAAAGACCTGGCGAAAAGGCCGGTCGAGCCCAAGGCGGGCGAGCAGATGGGGCTGCCGTTTTAGCGATACACCGCGGCCGATTCGTGATAGCGTCAGCTCTCAGGAGGATTCCATGACAAAATATTTTACGATTCTCGGACTCGCAGGCGTATTGGCCGTCGCGGGGTATTTCGCTTCCGCGCAGAGCGCGGAGAAGCAGGGGAAGGCCGTCATCTTCGCCGCCGCCGACGACGCGAAGTTCAAGGAAGTGATTCCCGGAGTCTCCCGGGCGGCGCTCTGGGGAAATTCGGATAAAGGGCCTTTCGGCAGGTTCACGAAGTTCAAGCCGGGGATGGACGCGGGGCTGCACACGCACACGAACGACCTCTGGCTGGTCGTGATCAAGGGCGCCTATCTTTACAAGGACGACGCGGGCGAGAAGCGCGTCGGCCCCGGCGGCTTCATCCGCATTCCCGGCAAGTTGAAGCACTGGAGCGGCGGCGACGCGAAGGAAGGCGCGCTGTTTTACGAGGAATCTTACGGCAAGTTCGACCTGATCCCGGTGAAATAACCGGGCCGGGCCATAAAGGCCCGGCTACCATAGCCTGCCCGCCGGCGGGCGTTATGATGGTTATGCTCGAACCGCTTCGCTCGACGTACTGAAAAAGCACGCCTCGCCCGCGGTCCATCGCACGCCTTGTATCCGGGACCTTTCTGACCCGGCCCGAAGAAGAGTTTCCTGACTCAAAAAAAGCTCTTGACGCGCGTTACGGCCTGACTTAGCCTAAACAAACTCTCTACGATCCTAAGTTCCTCTATCCAAAGGAGGACCCTATGCCTGGACGGATCGCGATCTTTCTCTACGGCGTCGTTTGCTACCTCCTCTTTTTCGGCACGTTTCTCTACGCGATCGGCTTTCTCGGCAACTTCGCCGTGCCGAAATCGATCGACTCGGGCGCCGAAGGCCCCTTCGGCGCGGCGCTGCTGATCGACGTCGTTCTGCTCGGGCTTTTCGCCGTGCAGCACAGCGTGATGGCGCGCCAGTGGTTCAAGCGCGCCTGGACCCGGATCGTCCCCGAGCCGGCGGAGCGCAGCACCTACGTGCTGCTGTCGAGCCTGCTGCTCATCCTGCTCTTCTGGCAGTGGCGGCCGATGACGGGCGTCGTCTGGAGCGTCGACGCGCCGGGCGGCCGCTACCTGTTATGGGCGCTCTTCGCGTTCGGCTGGCTGCTTGTCCTTACGGCCACCTTTCTGATCAACCACTTCGACCTCTTCGGCTTGCGCCAGGTCTATATCCATTTAACCGGCAAGCCGGCGACCCCGTTGAGCTTCCACACCCCGGGACTTTATCGTTTCGTACGCCATCCGCTCTACCTGGGCTGGTTCTTCGCCTTCTGGTCGACGCCGGCGATGACCGCCGGCCACCTAGTCTTCGCCGTCATGACGACCGCCTATATTCTTGTGGCGATCCGATTCGAGGAGAAAGATCTGGCCGGTTTCTTCGGCGAGGCCTACCGGGAGTACCAGCGGCGCGTGCCGATGATTCTCCCGCTCCGCTGGGGCAAGAAATAAGCGGGGCCGGCCACCAAGGCCCATAGACCATAGCCGGGCGTAGCCCGGCGTTCTCGTAGCTGCGCTCAACCGCCTTCGCTCGACGTACTGACCCTTCGACAAGCTCAGGGTGAACGGGTGGGGAGCCGGACAAATAAAATATCATGGTGAGCCCGTCGAACCATCGCGCGCCTCGTCTCGGGGACCTTTTTGACCGGCCCTGGAAGTTAGTTCGCCGCTTCGAAATAATACTTCGTGGATTCTGTGGCGAGTCTAGTAAACGATCACCGTCCCGATCGACTCGCCCTTGCGCCCCGGATCGAACGCAGCTTGTGCGTAGTCGGGCGAATCGTGATAACGTCAATGTCAGGAGGATTCCATGAAAAAATCTTTAACGGTTCTCGGACTCGCGGCCGTATTGGCCATCGCCGGGTTGGTCGGCTCCGCCCACAGCGCGGAGAAGAAAGGCAAGCCGGTAATTTTCGCCAACCCCGACGATGCCAAGTACAAGGATGTGGCCCCGGGCGTTAGCCGGGCGGTGCTCTGGGGAAATCCCGACAAGGGGCCGTACGGCGCGTACACGAAATTCAAGCCGGGGGCCGACAACGGGATGCACACGCACACGAACGACGTCTGGATCGTGGTCGTGAAAGGCGCCTATCTTTATAAAGACGACGCGGGCGAGAAGCGGGTGGGGCCGGGCAGCTTCATTCGCATTCCCGGCAAGTTGAAGCACTGGAGCGGCGGCGACGCCAAGGAAGGCGCAGTGTTCTATGAAGAGGGGGCCGGCAAATTCGACCTGATCCCGGCGAAATAGCCG
>DASWFA010000221.1:0-1892 GCA_036394475.1 Binatia bacterium | reverse complement strand
GAGCAGGCCGCCGACCTCGATCGCGGCATAAAGCCGCGCCGGCGCGGCCGGGTCCGCAGCGACGTAGCGCGTGCGCGACTCGAGCTCGGGGCTGGGGGGAAAGCTCGCGCCCTGGCTCCCCAGGCGCACGCCCACCAGCTCCTCCCAGCCGCCGCCGTTTTTCTTATACACCGCCGCCGGTATCGTGCCGGCCAGGACCGTGCCCGGCAGCGCGAGGACGGAGAAGAGCATCATCTTGGGCACGTTGGGCTTCGCGCGCGTCCATCGAGCCCCGGCGTCCGTCGTATAGAAAAGGCCGGAATGCTCGCTGCCGGCGTAGACGAGCCCCGGGTTTTCCGGATCGACCGACAGACAGGTGAGCGACCAATAGGACAGCGCCCGGCCCGTCTGCTTCCATTCGCCCGCGCGTTTTTCGAACCGGTACCAGCCCGACAGGGTCGCGACGTGCAGCGCCCGATGTTCGCCGTTTAATTTATCCATAGCTCGCTCCCGTTGATTACTCTTGCCGTCCCCTCACCCTCATAGGAGTCTTCACGCCCTCTCAGTCATTCCCGCGCCAGCGGGAATCCAGTTTCCAGATCCTGGACCCCCCGCTTTCGCGGGGGGTGACGAAGAAGGGGAGGGAGCGCGCTTACTGCTTATTCCCGCTCCAAATCCGGATCAAATCTCTCGAATCCACCACGTCGGCAAAGCGCTCCATGCGCGCCAGCGCCGCGTTATGGCCGTCTTCCGTATACGTCCCGACCGCGTCGCGCGCGACGACCATGAAGTAGCCGCGGTAAAAGCCGTCGCGCACCGTGTATTCGACGCCGCCGTCGGTGGTGCAGCCGACGACGACGATCGTTTCCGCCCGAAAATTCGCGATCAACGTCTCGAACTCGGTGCCAATGAACATGGTGCCGCGCCGCTTGTCGATCACGGCGTCGTCTTCGGCCGGAGCGAACGGCGCCATCAACTGCCAGCCGAAGCTGCCGTGGAGACGCCGGGGCTTCAACCGGCCGGGATCATCGATTTTCTGTTCCTTCAGCGCGCGGCGAATCCACGCCGGCGATTCGTCCTGCCATAGATAGGGCGTCTGGCGGGTGTAAACGGTCTTGACGCCGGCCGCGCGCGCCGCCGCGATCAGCGGCGGACCGTTTTGGATCAGGGCCTCTTTGTTGAACGCGCCGCCGGCCTGGTCGTTCTGCATGTCCCAGACGAGCAGAACCGTGCGGGCGGGATCGACGATCTCGCGGAGCTCGGTGGAAATTTTTCTGCCGGCGAATTCGATCATCGGGATAGCGTCCGTTATCGTCCCATTTTCGCCCAAGCTTACATCCTGGCGCGCGCGGGGACAAACTGTTTCGCCGGGCGGCGGGATTTCAAATTGCCGGGGAAATGAGCTATGGCTGAGGGCTCCATGAAAATCCTTATTTTCGTCCAGGACGTCGGTCTCGGCGGCGTGCTGCGCCAGACGTCGCTCCTGGCCGACGGCCTCGGCCGCAAAGGGCACGAAGTCTCGGTCCTGGGACTGGCGGAGCGCGACCGCAACTGGAGATACGTTTGGAATTCCGGGGTTGAGCTCTCGGTGCTTTACACGAAGCCGTCCTCCGGCGCGCCCGGCCGGGCCGCGCGCCTGATCCGGACCGCCCTGGCGCTGAGAAGCCGGGTGAAAAAAGAAAAGGTGGATGTTTTATATGCCCTCCAGGGCGACGTCGTCAAATTTATCTCCTGGCTCGCCACCCGGGGCACGGAAGTTCGATTGGTGTGGGGGAGAAGGGGGTCCGGCAACCGGACCGGCCCTTACTACAGCCATTGGAAACGGTCCGTGGTGTTCCGGCTGTGCGACTGGGCGTCGGGGTCCGTGCCCCTGGCGATCGCGAATTCCGAAGCGGGCGCCCGGCAAGAAAGGC
>DASWFA010000220.1:0-3269 GCA_036394475.1 Binatia bacterium | reverse complement strand
TGGTGCTGAACGAGATCGAGCCGCCGTACATCTTAGGCGACGTGGCGTTTTTGTTCGGCATGCCGCGGACGGCGACCGCCAGGGCCAAAACGGAGGTGAAGACGTTCGTCTTGAAGCACGACGACCTCAAGGAGATGATCAAAGACTTGCCGCCGTGGGTCCATCCCCTGTTGACCGCGCTCGCGAGCGACATCAAATCGCTGCACCACAAGAGCGAGACGCTGGAGAAAAAGGTTTTGGCGGCCGAAGCGCAGGGCCGGAGCCAGAGCTAGGAAAAAAAGATGGACGCGCCGCTGATCGAATTTAGAAACGTCACCAAGCGCTTCGGCAGCCGGACGATCCTCGAGCGGGTGAGCCTCGAGATCCGCGACGGCCAGACCACGACCATCATCGGCAAAAGCGGCACCGGCAAGAGCGTGCTCTTAAAGCACATGATCGGGCTGCTCGCGCCGACCGAGGGCGAGATTCTCTTCCGCGGGAAATCGATCGACCGCATGAGCCGCAGGGAGCTCGACGACTTCCGCGGCCAGTTCAGCTACTGTTTTCAGAACAACGCGCTTTTCGATTCGCTCACCGTCTTCGAGAACGTCGCCCTGCCGCTCCAGCAGACGACGGCCATGGACAAAAGAGCGATCGACGACAAGGTCATGGAGCGCATCGACCAGCTCGAGCTCTCCGAGGTGGCGCACAAGTACCCGTCCGAGCTTTCGGGCGGCATGCAGAAGCGCGTCGCGCTCGCGCGCGCTCTCATCACCGACCCGAAGATCGTGCTCTTCGACGAGCCGACGACCGGGCAGGACCCGATCCGGAAAAACGCCATCTTCAGCATGATCGTCCACAACCAGAAAAAGTTCGGCTTCACCACGATCATGATCAGCCACGACATCCCGGACGTTTTTTTCATCTCCGACCGGATCGTCGTCCTCTACGACCGCCAGATCATCTTCTCGGGCCCGTACGAGGAGATCGACAAGCTCAGGCACCCGATGGTGGACGAGTTCGTGAAAAGCCTCGAGCACTTCCAGGACGAGCTGACCGGGCTCTACTCGAAGAAGACCTTCAACCGGGTCTACGAAAAAGCGGCGAGCCAAAAACCGGAGGAGACCCTCACGGTCGCGGTGTTCACGGTCGCCGATCTCGACGGCCTGAGCGAGAACCTGGGCCACGCCGCGGCCCAGGAGATCATCCAGTCGCTCGCCGTCGTCATCGACCGCCACCTGGGGACGCTCGGGATCTCCAACCGCTTCGGCCGCGACCAGATCGTGTCGATCCTTTTCTCCACCGACCGCGCCGCCGCCGAGCCCATGCTGGCGGCGCTCGCGCGCGACCTTCAGGAGCGCGGCGTCAATCAAGCTGAGAAGCCTTATCCCGTCTCCATCCTGGCCGGACTGGCCGAAGGAAAAGTCGGCGAGGAGATCGACGCCATCTCCGAGCGGGCCAAAGCGGGACAAAAAGAGATCGCGCGGTTTTAGGGCCTGCATTTGCCTTCCGCGCCGCCTCATGGCATCCCTAGGGTAGCGTTTCAACTGCTTAGGCTTCACGAATCGGCCCACTCAAGCCTATTTTGTAAACCGCGCGGTTTATTTTTATAATGAGGCGTGCGCCGGCGCGGCGAATAGATAATCCGGCCTGAGAGAAAGGAACCGGCTCCCGGCCCCCGACCGAGTCCGACAGACATGCTGCCTATAGAATTCCGTTCCGGCGCGATCATCGCCTATTTTTCCATGGAGGTCGGTCTGGATTCCGCGATGCCCACCTATAGCGGCGGGCTCGGCATCCTCGCGGGCGACACGCTCAAGGCCGCCGCCGATCTCGGGCTCCCGATGGTGGGAGTCACCATGCTGCACCGCAAGGGCTATTTCCGCCAGCGCCTCGACGCCGCGGGCAATCAATCCGAGAGCCCGGCGGCCTGGTCTTTCGAGGAGGCGCTGGAGCCGTTGGAGCCGCGCGCCACGGTGAACATCGAGGGGCGCGAGGTCCAGGTGCGCGCGTGGCGCTACGTGGTGCGCGGCGTTTTCGGCCACACGGTGCCGGTCTATTTCCTCGACACCGCCCTGGAAGAGAACAGCCCGTGGGAGCGGACCCTGACCGATAATTTATACGAAGGCGACCTGCGCCACCGGCTGTGCCAGGAAGTCGTGCTGGGCATGGGGGGCGTCGCGATCTTGCAGGCGCTGGGCTACGAGCAGGTCAGCACCTACCACATGAACGAGGGCCACGCCGCGCTATTGACCCTGGCGCTGCTGGAGCGCACCGGCGGCAAGCATCTCAAAGCCGTGACCGACGCCGAGCTGGAAGAAGTCCGGCAGAATTGCGTCTTTACGACCCATACGCCGGTGCCGGCCGGACACGACCAGTTTCCCGCCGAGCTCGTCCGCATCGTCCTCGGCCCGGACTGGGTCGCGCTGCTGGAAAAAATCGGCTGCATGCCGAACGGCAGGCTCAACATGACCTACCTCGCCATGCGGCTCTCGCGCTATATCAACGGCGTCGCCATGCGCCACGGCGAGATCTCCCGCGGCCTTTTTCCCCGCTACCCGATCGATTCGATCACCAACGGCGTCCACGCGGCGACCTGGACCTCCGCCCCCTTTCACAACCTGTACGAGAATTACATCCCGCAGTGGCGGCGCGACAATTTCTACCTGCGCTACGCGATCAAAATCCCGCTGGCCGAGATCCAGCGCGCCCACCTGCTCGCCAAGCACGACCTGCTGGTCGAGGTGGAGCGCCGGACGGGCGTCCAGCTCGACGACGACATGATGACCCTCTGCTTCGCCCGGCGCGCCACCGCGTACAAGCGGGCGGACCTGCTTTTCACCGACCTCGACCGGCTGAAATCCATCGCCAAAAAGGCCGGGCCGTTCCAGGTGATCTACGCCGGCAAGGCGCACCCGCACGACGACCGCGGCAAGGAAATCATTAAGAGGATTTTCGACTTCGCCGCGCGCCTGGAGAAGGACGTGCGCATCGTCTATCTGGAGAACTACGACATGGAGCTGGCGCGCTCGCTCTGCGCCGGCGTGGACCTGTGGCTGAACACGCCCGAGCGGCCGCTGGAAGCGTCCGGGACGAGCGGCATGAAGGCCGCGCTCAACGGCGTGCCGAGCTTCAGCGTGCTCGACGGCTGGTGGATCGAAGGCCACCTCGAAGGCGTCACGGGCTGGGCCATCGGCGAGATCGACGACGGCAAGGCCGACCCGGCGGGCGACGCCCCCTCGCTCTACGACAAGTTGGAGAACGTCATCCTGCCGCTATTCTATAAAAAC
>DASWFA010000219.1:0-3235 GCA_036394475.1 Binatia bacterium | reverse complement strand
CCGCCCGGCCGAGCTCGGCGACCTCCGCCGGCGCCGCGCCCGACTGGAGCTCGGCGGCGGTGATGCCGCACGACTGCGCCGCGGTTTTTTTGCGCCGCTTGCTCGGTGTTTTCTTGGTCTTTTTTTCAGCCGCCATCGCGTTTCAGGTCGCCCGAGCGTATGCGCCGGGACTCGGCGACCGGGGATGCGTAAGATACATCCAGCAGAGGATTTTTTCGCCGGCCGCGCGCCGAACGACGACGCGTGCGCGCGGAGCCCCTCGTGCATGGGATGGCCGGCCTCGCGGCGGAGCCGCCGGCCGCCGCCTCAGGGAAAGATTTTCTTTCCGTCCGCTTCATCGGCCAGCAGGATCGCCTGCACGGGGCAGAATTTCGCCGCCTTGAGGATCGCTTCGTCGCCGTCGCCGTGGGGGTCGAGCACGACCGCCTTGAACTCCTCGTCGATGTCGAACGTGTCGGGCGCGATCGAGGCGCAGTTGCGCACGCCCTTGCACTTCACCCGGTCGATCGTGATATTCACGGCGCTGCCTCTACGCGGCGATCGCCTGGAGCGAGTCGAGCTTCAGGCTCCGCCGCATGAAGTCCATCCAGGCGAGCAGGTTTTTGTGCGCCGCGGGAATCTCGTGCTTAGCCACGGTGTACAAATAATGGAGCTGGACGAAAATCGCGATGTCCGCGATCGTCATCTGTCCGAAGATGAACTGCTTGCCGGTGAAAAACTGATCGAGCGTGTGAAAATGGACGTCCAGGCCGTGCGCGGCCTCCTTTTTCGCCTCCGGCGTTTCCGCCTTCCGGAGCACCCGGATGGCGAGGTTCAAAACCTCGTCCGCCCAGTCTTCGAGCATGAGGCAGAGGCCTTTGTCGGACGGGTTTTTCGGGTAGATGCTGTTTTGGGGGTATTTATCCTCCAACAGCGCGGAGATAAAAGTCGAGTCGACGACGCACTCGCCGTTAAAGTCCATGGTCGGCACCTTCCGCTGGCCGGAAAAGTCTATCAGGGGCTGGCGGTTCGGCCGCACGTCGGAAACTTCGTACGGAACGTTTTTCATCTTGAGGACGATGCGGACTTTCTCGCAAAACATGGAGGTCTCGCTCTGGTACAGCTTGATGCTCATGGGGTCTCCTTTCCAAGTCGGAACTATCGGAACTATCGGAACTTGGGTGACTCTTACTCCAACCGCGCGCGGCTGTCCACTTATTTGCCGGCGAGCCGCGGGATGACTTCGCCCGCGAGCGCCTCCATCTGGTCCCGGAGGTCGTAGACCGGATTGAGCACGAGCAGGCGCGCGCCCGCCCCGGCGATCGCGCCGACCTTCTCCGCGCACTCCTCCGGGCCGCCCCACACCGAGACTTTTTCCGCCATGTCGGGCGCGCCGTAATAAAGGCCGAACCACTCGCGCAGCCTCGCGGCGGCGCGGTCGCGGTCCCGGTCGACGGCGATGTAGACGCGCTTGGCGATGGTGAAATCCGCCGGGTCTTTGTTCGCCTCGGCGAGGGTCTGGTAGAGGATTTTCACCTGCTCCGCGAAGCTCTCCGTCGAGGAGGAGCCGGCACCGATAAAGCCGCTGCCGCGAAGCGCCGCGCGCCGCACCGCCGCCGGCGAGCTGCCGCCGAACCACACCGGCGGATGGGGCTTCTGAAACGGCTTCGGCACGAGGGTGGCGTTCTTCAGCTGCCAGAACTGCCCTTCGAACGTGACGTTGTCCTCGGTCCACAGCTTTTGCATGAGCGTCAGCGCTTCGTTGAAGCGCGCGAGCCGCTTTTCGGGCGAGAGGCCGTAGGCCTGGTACAGCCGGGTGACCGCGCCCAGTCCCACGCCGCAAAGGAAGCGGCCCTGGCTCAATTGATCGAGGCTCGCGATGCTCTTGGCCAAGTGGATCGGATTGCGGAGCGTGATCAAAAAAACCGCCATGCCGAGGCGCACGCGGCGCGTGACCGCGGCGGCGTAGCCGAGCATCGTGATGCCTTCGAGCGCGCTGGCGGCCTGCCGGAGCACGGCCTGCTCCTGCACCCAGAGGCTGTCGAAGCCGAGCTCCTCGGCGCGCTTCAGATAGCGCTGGATCTCCTCCACGTCCACCGGCAGCCGCGTGTGGATTTGCGGCGCCGCGACGCCGAACTTGAGCCCATCAGCAGCCATGTTTTTTCTCCCGTTTGGAAACGATGATACGACAACCATACCAGCGTTCCATTTATATCTTCAAGCCGCCGCGCGCCGGGTTTTGCATCGGCGCCTCGGGGCTGCTACCTTCCTTCGCGGTATGAGGCTCCTCTGTTTTCAGGCCAAGCGGTTCAGGTGGAAAACCCACTCCAAGACGCTCGCCGAGGCTCCCGACCGGGACGTCGAAGAGTCCGTCGCCGACGCGCTGGTGGTTTTCCTCCACGCGGAGGCGTCCGACGAGGAGGCCGGGCGGCGCGCCTCGGTCGTCCGCCAGGCGCTCAAGCACGTCAAGTGGCTGGCGAACAAGCGCGGCCTCAAAAACGTCGTGTTGCATTCCTTCGCCCACCTAGGCGGCGCGGGCGCGCCCGCCGCCTTCACCGAGACCTTGATGAGCGAGCTCGCCGCGCGCCTGAAAGACACCGGCTACACCGTGGGGCTCACGCCGTTCGGTTATTTTTGCGAATGGGATTTGAGCGTCTACGGCGACAGCCTGGCGAAGGTCTGGAAAGAGATCCGCTAGCGCCGCTGAAAGCCCGCCTTTACTCGAATCGGGCTTGATCGCCGCCCGAAGCAGGTGATTACCCGGTTGGGTCCGCGCCGGTAAAAGACTAACCGTTAAGATGGAAACCACAGGTCCATAGCGAATAAAACGGAAAAAAAAGGAGAAAGAACATGGCCAATGCCACCGCACACAAAACCCATATGCCCGCGGCGCGCGACCGGGCCGGAGAAAAAGTGAGGTCCTTTCCGGCGCCGAAAGAGCTGGCGACGCCGACCGATCTCAAGCCGGAAGAGGTCGGCGCCGTCGTCGAGGCGGTCAATCCGCTGATCGCGGACTCTTTCGCGCTCTTTATCAAGACCAAGAACTTCCACTGGCACGTCGCCAGCTCGCACTACCGCGACTACCACCTGCTGCTGGACGAGCAGGCGGAGACGATTTTCGCCTCCATCGATCCGCTGGCCGAGCGCGTCCGGCGCATCGGCGGGACCACTCTCCGCAGCGTCTCGCACATCGCCGAGCTGCAGACCATCGCCGACGACAACAACGACTTCGTGCCGCCTGACCGGATGATCCGGG
>DASWFA010000218.1:0-2149 GCA_036394475.1 Binatia bacterium | reverse complement strand
CGCGGGTGAAGTTTTGGACAGGTCGAGAAACTCCTCCGGCCCGTCGGGGGTAAACAAAAACTCGCACTCGTTGGCCGCGCCGCCGTGGATCATGACGATCGCCGCGCCGGGTATCGACTCTGCCGCCGGCGCCAGGAGCGTGCCGTGAATGTCCCAGCGGAACAGCGCGCCGGGTTTTTCCGGATCGGGATAGCGCTGGATCGTTTCCTGGACTTCCTCGACGGTAAAACGGCGGCGCGCGAAGGGATCGGGAAAAGAGGCGTAATCCTCCCAGTCCATGTGATAGATAAACTCGTCCCGGAGGCCTTCGCCCCGATTCAGCGCGGCCGATAATTTTTTTTCCGCATCCATAAAACAGCCGTCCGATTATTTCTCGGGCTGGCCCTTGACGAAGAGGTCGTAGAATTCCTTGGCGAAGGTCTCGTGCTGGTCCGCGACCCGCTTGTCGGCGACGAAGAGCTTCAGCTTCTTCGGGTCCATCTTGGGGGAAGTCGGCGGCAGGTCGGGGTTGGCGGCGGTGCGGTACTGTTGCTGCTGTAAAACGGTCTGCCCCTCCACCGACAGGAGAAAGTCGACCAGGAGCCTGGCCGCGTTCGGATGGGCGGCGTTTTTTCCTATCGTGACGAGATTCGGCGTCACGACGATCGGATCGAGCGGCGTCCAGTCGATGGCGACGCCCTTGGCCTTCATCTCTTCCACCCGGTGCGCGTAGACGAGCCCGAGGGGAAACTCGCCGGTCGAGAGCAGCGTCGCGATCAGCGTGTGCCCCTTGCGCATGCTGGGGTCCTGACCGGCCAGGGCCTTCATGAACTTGTCCGCTCTTTCTTTTCCCCAGGAGAAGCTGAGACCGCCGTACCAGACGCCTTCGTCGCGGTCCATGGAGAATTTGTTTCCCTTCCAGCGGGGCAAGAGCAGGTCCTCCCATTTCTTCGGCAGCTCGCTTTCCGGGACCAGCTTCGGGTTGTAGCCGAGCACGATGTAATTCAAATACACCGCCGTCCAGTAGCCGTCGGGGTCTTTGTAGGCGGCGGGATAGTTTTTCACCTCCGGCGATTTATAGCTCTCCAGGAGCCCGAGCTTCTGCAGCTGCCATTCCTCGAAGGCGTCGAACTGCGCCACGTCGTGCTGCGGCTTTCCCGCGCGCGCCTCGATGGCGATCTTCTGCAAAAGCTGCTCGGAGTTGCCGCGCCCGGGCTCGACCTTGAGGAAGGGATATTTTTTCAGGAAGGGGAAGACCACCTGGTCGATCTCCTGGAGGGTTAAGGAGGTATAGAAAACCACCTTGCCTTCTTTTTTCGCGCCTTCCATGACCTCTCTGGATTGGATCTCCCTGGATTGCGCGCTGGTTTCTTCGCTCCAGCCGACGGCGGCGAAAAGCGCCAGCGCGAGGGCGAGCGACCGCGTTCGCTTCATGTTTTCTTCAGCCTCCTTGCAGTCGAGCTTCCGCACAACATATCGCGCCCCGCCGCCGGGTTGTCAAGTTCTCGGCATCTCGCGGCGCGCCTTAGCTCGCGCCGGCAATGAGCCTGTGGCTCGAGGCGGCCTTCAGGCCATGGGGTGGGCGAGCGTCTATTGGGGCGGCGAACCAACGGCCCGGCACCGAACAATTCATCGTGATTGTGGTGTCGGATGCCGGCGCTCGCTCAGGCGCGCCCCTCGTCGCTGGGGAAAAGACAGCGAGGCGCGTTGGCTCGCGCGGTACGGCTTACTTTGCTTTCGGACCGACTGGGCCTTTCGCCCTTCGACAAAAACTCAAAGCAATCCGTTCGTGGTGAGCCTGTCGAACCATGAACGGGTTGGAAAACGAATGGCTGAGCGAGGCGCGCCTTGCTTGACAAGCACGACGGCTTGCGGATAGACGTTTCGATCATGGGCAGCAAATCGCCGGCGCTCGCCGGCGCGATTTTTCTCTGGCTCGGCCTATCGCCCGGTTTTTATGCCGAGGCCGAGGAGCGCATCACCTTTCTCTATCCGAGCCCGGCCGGAAGCTGGGTGACGCCGGTGATCGCCAAGGAGGCGAAGTACTTCGACGACGAGGGACTGGTGGTCGAGCTGGTCCGGGTCGGCGGCAGCACGCGCATCGTCGCCGCGCTGATCGGCGGCAGCGGGCAGCTGATCCACGCGGGCGAGCCCGCCATGGTGCCGGCGG
>DASWFA010000217.1:0-3717 GCA_036394475.1 Binatia bacterium | reverse complement strand
TTCGGCCGGCGGACCAATCCGGTCCTGTTCACCTATCCGACGGCCGTCGCGGCCGCCGGGGTCAAGATGATCGCGAGCGGCGAGCTGTGGAAGTACCTCTCGCAGAGCCTCGTCGTGCTGTTCGCCGGCCTCGGCCTGGCGGCGGTCTTCGGCATCGCGCTCGGGCTCGTCATGGCGCGCTTTCGCGTGATCGACATCGCGCTCGACACCTACATCACGGCGCTCTATTCGATTCCGTCGGTCGCGCTCGTGCCGGTGCTGGTGCTCTGGTTCGGCTTCGAGGCCACGGCCAAGACCGCGGTGGTGTTTCTCTTCACCTTCTTTCCGATCGTGATCAATACCTATCAGGGGGTCAAAAACGTCGACGACCGGCTGATCGAGGTGGGGCGCGCGTTTCGCTGCGGCGAGCGCGACCTGTGGCGCCACATCGTGCTGCCGGCGTCGCTGCCGTTCATCGTCGCGGGGCTGAGGCTCGCGATCGGCCGCGGGCTGATCGGCATGGTGCTGGCGGACCTCTATACGGCGATCACCGGCATCGGCTACCTGATCTCGCGCTACGCCAGCATCTACCGCACCGACGCCATGTTCGTGCCGATCGTGACGCTGGGCTTTTTGGGCATCACGCTGACCGGGCTCCTGCGCTTCGTCGAGAGGCGCGTCGCGCCGTGGGCGCACCAGACCGGAAGAGAATGAAAGCAGGTTGCTGAAAAAGCCTCATATGCTTCGTTGCGCTTCGAACGCCTTCGCTCGACGTACGAAAAAAGTACGCCTGCGCTCGGCGATTCTCGCGCGCCTCGCCTCTGAGAGCTTTTTGAGCAACCTGAAAACTGAGTTGTCGGGAGGTGTCATGCTTAATCAGCGTTGTTGCTCCGTGCTACGTGTCGGTTCGGCAATCGCGATGCTGCTGGCCTTTTTCAACTCTGCGTTCGCGGCCGATCCCGCCAAGCCGGCGTGCAAGGAGATGCGCAAGGTGAAGCTCGGCGTCTCGGTCTCGCCGCCCAACGTGGTGCACACGCCGGTCTACGTGGCGCGCGCGCTCGGCATCTTCGCGCGCCATTGCCTCGACGCCGAGATCGTGGAGTTCGAGGGCGGCTCGTCGGCGGCCAATCTGGCGGCGGTGACGCAGGGCGCGGCGCTCGCCTCGATCAACGCCACCGCGATCTCCCAGGGGCTCAAGGCGAAGCAGATCTGGGGCATGGCGCCGCGCCTGCCGCAAGCCTATATGGTGAGCGAGCAGGTGAAGACGGCGGCGGACTTGAAAGGCAAGCGGCTCAGCGCGACCGGCGGCGGCGTCGGCGGCTTCAACTGGGTGATGGGGCGCGAGGTGTTGAAGACGGGCGGCCTCACGGTCGACGACGTCCAGTTCGTCTCCTCCGCCACCGCGGGGAGACTCCCCGGCCTCCTCGCCGGGCAGTTGAACGGCGTGGCGCTCCATCCGGAAGACGTCTACCTCGCGCAGAAAGAAAAACCGGGCCTTCGCGTCCTGGTCGATCTGTCCAAGCTGATGCCGAAATATTTCTTCAACGCCTACGGCGCGGCCGAAAGCATGCTCGCCAAAGACCGCGCCATGGTGCGGGACGTGGCGATCTCGCTCATCGAGGCGAACCGGGCGATTTACACGCAGAAGGAAAAGGTGGTGCCGATCATGGTGGACGCGACCAAGAAGACGCCGGAGGCGGTCGGCTTCGCCTACGACTATCTCGTCAGAAACTGCGTCTGGGCGGTGAACACGGGCTTCTCCCGGGAGCGGACCGAATGGTCGATTCAGAACGGCATCGAGAACGGCGACATCCAGGCGGACAAGAAGCCGGCGTACGAGCAGGTGGTCGACGTGAAGCTCGGCGAGGAGGCGTTGAAGGCCGCCGGCGGGCCGACGAAAATCGGCGCCTGCGCGGATTAGCCAACGCTCGCCGTCCTCGGAGTCGAGCCGTTCCGGGCGCCGGCGATAGGCCTCTGCCTTGAGGCGGCCGTAAACGAAGTAAAGATCCAAAGGAGGCTTTTATGCCGGCCCAACATCCCGATCCGACCGTCGACCACGTCCTCCAGACCTGGGCGCCGCGCATGGTCGTGCAGGGCATCGACTACAACGATCTCGTGACGACCAGCGCGCGCATCCGCGCCTGGAGCGACTGGTGCCGCGAGTGGTCGGCGACCGCCGCCGGGCACGAGGAGTTCGCGCGCGAGAACGAGGCGCAGGGCCGGCGCCAGAGCGCGACCGACGCCTATCTGCTGGCGGCGATGGCCTACCATTTCGCCTGCAACAATTCTCCCGAGAACCAGGCCGAGTACACGGCGGCGCACAAAAAGCGCGTCGAGTGCTACGCCAAGGCCGCGCCTTACATCGATCCGCCGGCGAAGCGCCACGAGGTGGCGTTCGACCATTTTCGCCTGCCGGCGTATCTGAGAGCGCCGGCGGGCGTCAAAAAACCCGCCGTCGTCGTGATCATCTCCGGGCTGGAATCGACCAAGGAGGAAGCGCGCACGATGGAGGACGTTTTCATCCGGCGCGGCCTCGCGACGTTTACCTTCGACGGCCCGGGGCAGGGCGAGAGCTGGTTTCAGGGCGGCCTCATCGTCGATTTCGAGCGCGCGACCTCCGCCGTGATCGACTATCTGGAAAAACTGCCCGAGATCGACGCGAAGAGGCTGGGCGTTTTCGGCCCGAGCATGGGCGGCTATCTCGGGCCGCGCTCGGCCGCCTCGGACGATCGGATCAAGGCGTGCACGCTTTCGGGCGGGATGTACGACCGGACGCGCTCGCTCAACCGCTTCGACGACCCGTTCGAGTTCGCCCGCATCGCGCATATCTGGAAAATCTACGACAAAGAAAAGCTGGCGGACCTGCACCGCCGCTCCACCCTGGAAGGGCTGGCGCCGAAGATCCGCTGCCCGCTGCTGATCGTGCACGGCACCAAAGACTTTGTCCCGCTCGAGCAGCCGAGAAGGATCTTCGCCGAGGCGTCGGGGCCGAAAGAGATGGTCGTCCTCGAAGGCGGCAATCACGTGTGCAACAATATGCCGTTTAAATACAGACCCCTTATCGCCGACTTCTTAGCCAAACATCTGGGCGCGAGCGCGCCGGAGGGAAGGCGAGCGGGAAGTTAAAGAGAGGCCTCGGGCGCGAGTTTCGGGCGCGGCCGATAGAACAGTGTCATGAGTCGAACCTTCCTAATCGGACGTCCGCGGCCCTCTTCCTCGCGCCCCTCGGCCTCGGATGCCGCCACGAAGGCGGCGCTACCGGCGGTCCTGGGGTTGGCGCTGGTTTTAATTCCGCTGGCTTCGCCCGCGCGCGCCGCGTCCCAGCCGGCGAAAGTCACGGTCAGCATTCCCTCGAAGAGCCTCGCGCTCATGCCGTTTTATTTCGGCAACGACAAGGGCTTTTTTCCCAGAGAGACCGTCGAGCTCCAGCTGGTGGCGATGGCGCCGCCCATCGCGATCGCCGCGCTCGCCGCCGGCGAGCTGGATTTTTCCACGACGCTCGGCGCCGCGACCTCCGCGATCATGCAGGGGCTGCCGCTCCGGCGGATTTTCTACGTCCAGCACGAGCCGGCGCATATCCTGGTCGGCCAGCCCGGGCTGAAGAGCGTCCGCGAGCTCGCCGGCAAGGTCATCAGCGTCAACGCGATCACCGACGCGACCGGCATGGCGGCCAGGCTGATCCTCAAGGCGAACGGGGTCGACCCGGCGCGGGTGACGATCCTTTCCACCGGCGTGACC
>DASWFA010000216.1:0-7723 GCA_036394475.1 Binatia bacterium | reverse complement strand
CCGCGGCGGTCGAGGCGACGAAGACCGCCAGGGCCGCTCCGACCGCCGCGCCGCGGAGCCGGACGGGCAGCCGGGCGAAGAGCGCCGCGAAGAACGCCAGCAGCAGGCCGGCGAAATAGATCGCCGTGTAGTCGAACGACGCCGCCTGGCGCCTCATCCCGACGAGCCACGGCAGCCCCGAGAGCATCAGCAAAGCGTAAAACGCCCTGTCGCCGGCCGGGACCGTCCGGAGATGCGCGATGAAAACCGCCGCCAGAGCCGTCAGAGCGGCCGCGAGCGGAAGCGCCGCGCGGAGTCGCGCGACATCGGTCTCTTGCAACAGGACTTTGACCGCCGCGTAAGGCACGGCCAATCGAACCAGCCGCCGGACCGTGACCGGCAGATAGTTGCCCCACTCGCTCGCGTGCCGGCCGTATTGGGGCGGGACGACCCCGAGGCGCCGGCCCGCGCTGTCGACGATGCTCGTCTCGGCCCAGGAGACGCCGCGGAGCCGCGCTTCGGTCGCGACGTTGTAAACAAGATAACAGGCGGTCAGGGCCGCCGCCAGCGCCAGGACCCGGACCGCGTCGCGCCTGAGCCAGAGCGCGGCCGCCGCGACCGGCCTCGGCCACTCCGCCCGGAGCGAGCTGAAGAAATCGAGCGCCGCCCAGAGGCCCAGGACCGCGAGGGAGACGTAGCCGCGCCCGAAGCTCACGGCGAACAGCGCCCAGAGAGACAACGCCGTCCGGCTTCCTCCCCTTTGGCGGCGAAGGATCGCGTACAGCAGCACGAGCAGGCCGAGGAGCGCCGGCTGCTCGAAATGGACCAGGTCCTTGTAGAACATGAAGTAGGAGCCCGAGAAGGTCAGCAGCGCGGCCCCGGCGGCGGCGACGGCGTCGCCCGTCAGCTCGCGGACGAGCAGGAAGCCGACCGCGAGCGTCGCGAGAAAGATCAGGTTCATCGCCTGCCGCGCGAAGTACAATTTTCGGGCCGGCGCCGGCCCGGCCGCGCTCAGCACCAGGTTCATCCCGGCGCTGAAGAAGACCGGATTGCGGTCGAAATAATCGTAGTCCGCCTTTCCCGCCTCGTCTTCCCGCCGGACGCCGTAGCCGACAAAGCCGCTGGCGGCGGCGGCGTGGCTCGCGATCGCGAGCGTATGCGACGACACCAGGCCGTGAAAGTCGGGCGCGAAGCCGGCGTCCCGGGTCTGGGCCGCCAGGACGAAGACGGCGAGCGCGGCGAGCCACAGAAGGGGGCGCGCCGGCGCGAAAGGCGGGGGATGCGGCGCTTCGGTCACGCTCAAGGAAATCACGAAAGCGCCGGCCGAGGCAAGATAAATCTCACCGGTCTTTTTTACTCTCGTCGAGCAGCTCGTCGATGCGCCGGGCGCGCTCCTCGGTGTCGTCGTAGACGAACTCGATGGTCGGCACCAGGCGGAGCTTCAGCTCTTTTCCCGCCCGGCCGCGGATGAAGCCGGCGGCGCTCTTGAGGCCCTTCTCGGCTTCGGCCTTGCCGCCGGCGCCGGTGAGAAGATTGAAATAGATCTTCGCGTGCCGGAGGTCCGGGCTCACGTCCGTCCCGGTGAGCGTCACCGCGGCGACCCGCGGGTCGTTCACCTCCTTCACGAGGAGCTGGGAGACGACTTCGAGCAGGAGGTCGCCGACTCTATCCGAGCGCTTGTAGTCCATAAAAAAACAATTTTGAATGCTTAATTTTGAATTTTGAATGACAGGTCCGATAATTAAAAATTCAAAACTCAAAATGCAACGTTTTTCAGCAGTAGAAGAATTCGGTGTCGGGCTCCCCCACTTCGGCGAGCCCGAGGCCGTCGACGAACTCGACGATGTTGTAGAGCGTGGCTTCGACCACCCGACGGCTGCTGCCGACGGCGGCGAAGGCGAGCAGCGCGCTCTGCCACAAGTCCTGGTCGCCGCACTCCGCTGTGGAGACGTTGAACTGATTGGCGACCCGCGCCTGGATGCTCTTCAGCACCCCCCGTTTTCCTTTGAGGGAGTGGTTCTCGGCCAGAATCAGGTGGAGCTTGAGCACCCCGACGACGACGGGGGCGGTGTGGGAAGAGGGATTCTTTCTTCCTATCGGCTCTCTCCCGCCGAGGCCCGGCCCTCGCGGCCGCCGGGCGCCGGTGTGATGCGGCGGATGACCGCGATCTTTTCATAGGCTTCGAGCGTATCGCCCTTCTTGACGTCCTGGTAGCCCTCGAGCGCGAGGCCGCATTCGTAGCCCGCGGTCACCTCGCGCACGTCGTCCTTGAAGCGCTTGAGGCTGGCGAGCCTGCCCTCGTGGACCACGACCTGATCGCGGAGCAGCCGGACCAGGCTCCCGCGCGTGATCTTGCCGTCGGTCACGTAGCAGCCGGCGACGCCGCCCTGGCCCCGGATGGTGAAGACTTCGCGGATTTCGACGCGCCCGTGGACCTGCTCTTTGTAGGTCGGCTCGAGCAGACCTTCCATGGCCGCCCGGAGGTCGTTCAGGACCTCGTAAATAATCGTGTAGAGCCGGACGTCGACGCCTTCCTGCGCCGCCAGGTTCGCCGCCTTGACCTCGGGGCGGATGTTGAAGCCGATGACGATGGCGTTCGAGGCGGCGGCGAGGAGCACGTCGCTCTCGGTGATGCCGCCGACCGAGCCGTGGATGACGTTCAGCTTGACCTCGCTGGTCGACATGCGGGTCATCGCTTCGGTGAGCGCCTCGACCGAGCCGTGCACGTCGCCCTTCAGGACGACTCTCAGCTCTTTCACGTCGCCGGTCTTGATCTGGTTGTAGAGCTCGTCGAGCGAGACCTTGCTCGTCTTGTTGAGGTCGGACTCGCGCTGCTTGCTCTGGCGGTGCTCGGCGATCTGCCGCGCCTTGGCCTCGTCGGTGAGGGTGACGAAGGAGTCGCCCGCCTGAGGCACGCCCTGGAGGCCCAGGATCTCCACCGGCATCGCCGGCGGCGCGTCTTCGATCTTGCGGCCCTTATCGTCGATCATGGCGCGCACGCGTCCGGTGAACACGCCGCAGACGAAGGCGTCGCCGACGTGGAGCGTCCCTTCCTGGACGAGCACGGTCGCGACCGGGCCGCGCCCGCGATCGAGCTTGGCCTCGATGATGGTGCCGCGCGCGAGCTTGGCCGGATTGGCGCGGAGCTCCAGCACGTCGGCCTGGAGCAACAACATCTCCAGCAGATGCGGAATGCCTTCCTTAGTCTTGGCCGACACCGGGGCGAAGATCGCGTCGCCGCCCCACTCCTCCGCGACGAGCCCGTGCTCCATCAGGCCGCGCTTGACCCGCTCGAGGTTGGCGTCGGGCCGGTCGATCTTGTTGATCGCGACGATGATCGGCACCTGCGCCGCGCGGGCGTGGTTGATCGCCTCGACCGTCTGCGGCATGACGCCGTCGTCGGCCGCCACGACGAGCACGACGAGATCGGTCACCTTGGCGCCCCGCGCGCGCATGGCGGTGAACGCCTCGTGGCCCGGCGTATCGAGAAACGTGACGCCCCGGCCCTCCACCTGCACGTGATAGGCGCCGATGTGCTGGGTGATGCCGCCGGCCTCGCGCTCGGTCACATGGGTGCTGCGGATCGCGTCGAGGAGCGAGGTCTTGCCGTGGTCGACGTGGCCCATGATGGTCACGACCGGCGGCCGGGGCGCGAGCGCCCCCTCGGGCTCCTCGACCTGGTGCTCGACTTCGAGCTCGGACTCGGCGTTGAAGGCGACGTTCTCGACCTGGTGGTCGAACTCTCCCGCGACCAGAGCGGCGCTGTCGACGTCGAGCATCTGGTTGATCGTGGTCATCATGCCCATCTGCATGAGCTTCTTGATCAGGTCGCCCGCCTTGACGCCCATCTCGCGGGCGAGGTCGCCGACGCTGATGACTTCCGAGATCCGGATGACGCGCTTGCTCGCCTTGGGAACGGTGATCTCGGTCTTTTTTTGCTCTTTGCCGGGGAGCGCTCTTTTCTTTTTCGGGAACCGGCCCGAGCGCAGCTCGCGCTCGCGCAGCTCCAGGATGTCCTGCTTCTTGACGACGCGTTTTTTGTGCTTGCCGGGCTTGGCCGCCTCCGTTCCAGCCGCCGCTTCTCCGGCGGGGGCGGCGGGACGCGCGGCGGCGCCGGGCGCGGGGGCGCCGGGGCGCTGCGCCGGCGCGCCGGGGCGCTCGGGCTGGCCCGGGCGGCGCATCGGCGCGCCCGTCGGCACCTGTCGCGTGACGGTTTTTAAATCGATGCGGCCGAGCACGCGCGCGCGCTGCGGCCCTTCGACCGGCGGCGGCGCCGCGGGGGCGGCTTTTTCTTCGACTTTTTCCGGAACAACGCTGTCGGGAGCCGCAGCCTCGGCGGCGGGCTCGGCGGCTTCGCCCTCCATCGGCGGCGGCGTCTCTTCGGCGACCGGCTCCGACTCGACAGCCGTATCGGGCTCGGGCGCCGCCGGCTCCTCATCGATATAGAAGTCCGAAGAGGCCGCTTCTTCGACCGGCGGCTCGGGAGTCTCGGCTTTCGGGGGCAGGGGCGGGGCGGCCACTTCGGTGCGGTTGGTGCGCCGGCGGATGACGTTGGTGCGCACCCGGCGCTCGACGACGGTCTCGTGCGCCGACAGCTCCTCGGTCGTGACCATGCGGTCGGCGACGACTTTTTCCTCGCCGACGACGACCTGCGGCTTGGGCGGGGCCGCCAGGGCGGCCTTGATCCGCGCGACCTCTTCGTCTTCGAGCGAGCTCTGGGACTTTTTACCCTTGATGCCCAGCTTCTCGAGGTGGACGGTCAGGTCCTTGACCTCGAGGCCCAGCTCTTTCGCCAATATGCCGACTTTTGTTTTCGCCATTCCCGTTCCTAGCGGCGCTCACGCAAGGCGAGCACCAGCCGCTCTTTGGCCGGTCTCGCGACCTCCGCATGAAAAGCCCGGTACACGCTCTTCCTGCGTAAAAATAGATCCTCGCACGCCTGTTCGGCGTGCAGGTAGCCGCCTCTTCCGTTTGCCGATCGGTTTATTTCCAACTCTCCGTTTTCTCTTATCACAATGCGCAATAGCCCCGCTTGATCGTCGGTCTTGCCGCAGCCGAGACAGGTCCTCCGGGGACGATTACTTTTCATCCCCTGCCGGCGACTCCGCGCCGCCCGCCGGCGCGCTTTCGTCCGCCGGCGTCTCCGACGGCGTTTCCTGGGCGGCCGCCGCCGCTTCGGCTGCCGCCGCGGCTTCGACGGCGGCCTCGGCCGCCGCCTTGACGCGCGCCTCTTCTTCTTCGGCCTCGCGCTTCTTCTTCTCGGCTACATACTCCCGGCTCGATTTAAAGATCGTTTCGGCCTTCTCCGGGCTGATGCCGTCGACGTCGACGATCGTCTCCAGGTCCGCTTCCGCCACTTCCTCGGCGGACTTGAAGCCGGACTGGTAGAGCAGCTCGGCGAACATGTCGCTGACGCCCGGGATCGCGCCGAGCGAGACGCGCGCGCGCCGCGTCTCCTCTTCCATCTCGGACTCGCTCCGGACGTCGAGCTTCCAGCCGGCGAGGCGCGAGGCCAGCCGGACGTTCTGCCCGCGCTTGCCGATCGCGAGCGAGAGCTGGTCGTCGGGGACGATGACCTCCATGCCGTGCTCGTCGTCGTCGATGATGATCTTGGACACCTTGGCCGGGGCGAGCGCGCGGCAGACGTACTCCGCCTGGTCCGGCGTCCAGTGGACGATGTCCACTTTTTCCCCGCGCAGCTCCTGCACGACCGCCTGGACGCGCGTGCCCTTCATGCCGACGCAGGCGCCCACCGGATCGACGTCCGGGTCGTTGGAGACGACCGCGATTTTCGCCCGGCCGCCGGGCTCGCGCGCCGCGCCCTTCACTTCGACGATCGCCTCGTAGATCTCCGGCACTTCCTGCTCGAAGAGCTTGATCAGCATGCCGGGATGGGTGCGCGACAGCACGATCTGCGGGCCGCGGCTGGTCATTTCGACGCTGACGATGTAGCCGCGGATGCGGTCCCCCTGGCGGTAGCGCTCGCGCGGCACCTGCTCTTTTTCCGGCAGGATCGCGTCGGTCTTGCCCAGGTTGACGATGATGTTTTTCTTCTCGAAGCGCTGCACGATGCCGTTGACGAGCTGGTTCTCGCGCCCCTTGAAGTCGTTGTAAATGATCTCGCGCTCGGCGTCCCGGACGCGCTGGACGATGTTCTGCTTGGCCGCCTGCGCGGCGATGCGCCCGAACCCGCTGGTGTCGAGCTTGCTCAAAAGCTCGTCGCCCATCTGGGCCTCCGGGTCGAGCGTCTCCCGCGCCTCGTCGAGCGTGACCTCGATCGCGGGGTCCGCCACCGCCTCGACCACCGTCTTGGCCTCGAACAGCTCGACCTCGCCGATCTCCGGATTGAACTGCGCCTCGATCTTCCGCTGGTGGCCGAACTTTTTCTTGGCCGCGGCCACCATGGCGTTTTCCAGCGCGCTGATGAGGATGGTCTTGTCGATGCCTTTTTCTTTGCTGACCTGCTCGATGACTCGGTTTAAGTCCTGCTGCATAATTACGCACCCCAATCGTGTTCGTAGTTCGCTTTTTCGATGAGCGGCAGCGCGATGCGAAACTCGCGCCCGTCCTGCGCGACCACGATGTCGTCCGGCGTCGCCTCGCGCAAAATGCCTAAAAAAGCCCTGCGCCCGTCGACCGCCTCCCGCGTCCTGACGCGCACTCTCCTGCCCACAAAGCGGCTGAAATGGCCGGGGGTCTTGAGCGCGCGGTTGATGCCGGGGGAGGAGACCTCCAGCACGTAAGACCCCGCGTCCACCGGGCTCGCGTCGAGCTTCTCGTTCAATAGCCGGCTCACGCGCGCCAGCTCGTCCAGCGTCGGCCCGCCCTCCTTGTCGAGGTAGAGCCTGAGCACCTTGCCGGACCTGCTGCCCTCGCGCCGGAACTCGATATCGACGATCTCCATTCCCTCGGCCGCCGCCATCGGGGCGGCTATCTCCCACACCCGCGACACGACCGGATCGACACTCATCATACCCCCAAAATAAAAAAGCGGGCAAGAGCCCACTTTGAGTGCTAACCCCTAAAGTGTACTTAAATTTTTACCATATGGACGGACGTCAATGCAAGGGCGCCTTCCGCCTGCGGCGGTCAGTTCGCCACGGTCCGGCGTTTGCGCCGCACCAGCGCCACCAGTCCGTAAAAAATCGTCCCCCACAAAAATAAAGGCCATGGTAAAGCACGCGAAAAAGCTCCAACCAGCGGGCAAATAAACGCCCAAAGCTATCGCGGTAAAGATTGCCGGCGCGGTCAGCCATGGAATATATTTATTATACCCATTGAAATTGGGAATTCAAAGCGCGGGACGGCCGGCCCCAAGTTTTATTAAAGCGCCCGATTCTGATATGGTTTTCGACCGTATGGCGGCCATCAAGAACGCCCAGGAAAAAACCGCCCCGGTTTCCCGGATTTCCTGGGAAAACATCCTGACCAGCCTGGAAGACGGCGTGGTCGTGATCGACCAGCGCGGGAAGATCTCTTTTTTCAATCAGGCGGCCGAGGCGCTGACGGAGACGCCCGCGTCCCAGGCCCTGGGCCAGGAGTGCGCCGCCCTGTTCGCCCGGACCCCCTGGCTGGTCGAGATGGTGAAAAAGAGCGGGCCGCCGGAGCAGACCGGCAGCCGCGGCGAAGGCGACCTGGCCCGGCCGCGCGGGCGGCTGGTGCCGGTGAACCTGACCGTCTCGCCGCTCCAGGACCGCTACGGCCGTTTTTTCGGGACCATCCTGCTGGCGCGCGACCTCACGTA
>DASWFA010000215.1:0-12967 GCA_036394475.1 Binatia bacterium | reverse complement strand
CCCGGAGATCACCGCGTCGGCGTAAACCAGCTGGCCGAGCCGCCGCGCCCGCCCCTCGGGCGAGCCTTTCGGCACCAGCGGCTCCATCTCGCGCACCTCGCGGTCGGAAACGACCTGCCAGTCCGGGAGCTGCGTCATGGCCGCGTAGAGCTGGCGGCTGATGAGCATGGCGGGGGTCTTCTCCCCGCCGGCGGTAAAGGGAACCCGGCTCGGCCCCTCCCCGGAAAGCGATTCGAGCGGGAAGACGGCGATGCGCCGGAGCTTTCTGGATTCCAGGTCGTTGGTGGCCGTGCTGTTGAGGTTCGTGGAGCCGGCGCCGCACGCGGCCAGGAGCAGGACCAAAGGGAAAAGCAGGAAGTGCCACATATAGCGCGCGATGATAACAGAAGCGCCACCGGCCCTCAAGGACGAAGGCGAACGGCGAATGGATACGAGAAGCTCAGTCGTTCGCGACGGTCTTGATCCCCAGCTCCTTCAACTGCCGGGGATCGACCGTGGACGGCGCGTCGGTGAGCAGGCAGACCGCCCGCTGGCTCTTGGGAAACGCGATCACGTCGCGCAGCGAGGCCGCGCCGGAGAGGATCATCGCCAGGCGGTCGATGCCGAAGGCGATGCCGCCGTGCGGCGGCGCGCCGAAGCCGAGCGCCTCGAGAAAAAAGCCGAACTTCGCCTCGGCCTCCTCCGGCCCGATGCCGAGCAGCCCCAGCACCCGCTTTTGCAGCTCGACCTGATGAATGCGGACGCTGCCGCCGCCGATCTCGACGCCGTTCAGCGCCAGATCGTACGCCTTGGACCGGACTTTCAATGGCTCGGTGGCGAGCAGCGCCAGGTCCTCGTCCAGCGGCGCGGTGAACGGATGGTGCACCGCGACGTGGCGCTTCTCGTCCGGGTCGTATTCGAGGAGCGGGAAATCGACCACCCAGACGAGCGAATATTTATCGGCCGCTATCAGCCGGAGCTTTTCCCCGAGCAGCAGGCGCAGGTTCGCGAGCGAGTCGTGCACGACCTTGTCGTTGTCGGCGATGAAGAGAATCAGGTCGCCGCTCGCGGCGCCGGTGATCTTCAGAATCTCTTCTTTCTCCGCGTCGGAGAGAAATTTCGCGATCGGCGACTGCCACTCGCCGTCGGCGAGCTTGATCCAGGCCATGCCTTTCGCGCCGTAGTTGGCGGCGAAGGAGGTCATGTCGTCCAATTCCTTCCGCGAGAGGCTCGCCCCGCCCGGCACGCCGAGGCCCTTGACGATGCCGCCGGCCGCGAGCACGTTGGCGAAGACCTTGATCTGCGACCTGGCGAAGCACTCTGAGAAATCTTTCAGCTCCAATCCGAAGCGCAGGTCCGGCTTGTCGGTGCCGTAGCGCGCGCGCGCCTCGTGCCACGTCAGGCGCGGCAGCGGCAGCGCGACGTCGAGCCCCTTCAGCTCCTTGAACAGGAGCGCCATCATGCCTTCCATGATCCGCATGACGTCGTCCGGCTGGATGAAAGACATCTCCACGTCGAGCTGGGTGAACTCGGGCTGGCGGTCGGCGCGGAGGTCCTCGTCGCGGAAGCAGCGCACGATCTGGAAGTAGCGGTCCAGCCCGGCGACCATGAGGATCTGCTTGAAGAGCTGCGGCGACTGCGGCAGAGCGTAAAACTTCCCGTGGTACATCCGGCTCGGAACGAGATAGTCGCGCGCCCCCTCCGGCGTGCTCTTGGTGAGCACCGGCGTCTCGACCTCGATGAAGCCGAGACTATCGAAATAATCGCGGATCTTCTTGGTCATCCGGTAGCGCAGCACGAGCGGCGCCAGGCTCTTCGGCCGGCGCAGATCGAGATAGCGGTACTTGAGCCGCGCGTTCTCGGTCACGTCGCTGTCGTCGTCGAGCGGGAACGGCGGCGCCTCGGCGGCGTTGAGGAGCCTGACTTCATGCACCAGCAGCTCGACCTCGCCGGTGGCGAGATCGGCGTTGACCGTCTCGGGCGGGCGGCGCGCCAGCGCGCCCCTGACGGCGATCACGTCTTCGGAGCGGATCGCCTTGGCCTTTTCGTGCGCCGCCTGGTCGATCTCCGGGTTGAACACCACCTGCACGAGGCCGCTCCGGTCGCGGAGATCGACGAAGATGAGGCCGCCGTGGTCGCGCCGGCGCTGCGCCCAGCCGACCAGGATCCATTCCTTCCCCACGCCGTCGGCGCGCGGCTCGCCGCAATAGCCGCTCCGCTTCCAGTCGCCCAGATGATCGTTGAAAACCCGTTCCATGATCAATTCGTTCTTTCTCTTTAGCCCTTCAATCCTTCAATCCTCTGCGCCAGCTCGTCCTCGAAGCCGTCGAGCCCGAGCTCCGACTGCTCCTTGCCGTCCATGTCGCGGAGGATCGCCGTCCCCTTGGCGAGCTCTTCGTCGCCGACGATCAGCGCGTAGCGCGCGCGGAGCTTGTCCGCCCGGCGCATCTGGCTCTTGAGGCTCTTCTTCTCCCCTTCCATCTCGACGCTGACGCCGCGCCGGCGGAGCCTATGCGCCGCCGGAAACGCCCACGCGCGCCCCGCCTCGCCGACCCAGACGAGAAAGAGCGCCGGGCGCGCCGCCGCGCGCAGCTCGCGCGCGCCCAGCAGGAGGACCAGCCTTTCCATGCCCATGGCAAAGCCGACGCCCGGCGTGGACGGGCCGCCCAGGTCCTCGACCAGCCCGTCGTAGCGTCCGCCCGCGGCGACCGCGTTCTGCGAGCCCAGCTGGCCGCTCGTCCACTCGAAGGTGGTCCGGCAGTAATAGTCCAGCCCGCGCACCATGCGGGGGTTGAGCTTGTAGGCGACGCCCCGGTCGTCGAGCAGCCGCTTGACGGTGTCGAAATGGTCGCGGCAGGCCTCGCACAGATGGTCGAGAATCGACGGCGCGTCGCGCGTCGCCTCGATGCACGCCGGCTCTTTGCAGTCGAGGACGCGGAGCGGATTCCGCTCCATGCGCCGGCGGCAGTTCTCGCACAGCTTGTCCTCCCGCCCCTTGAGAAACGTCAGCAGCTCCCGGCGGTAGGCGGGGCGGCACTGCACGCAGCCGAGCGAGTTGAGCTCCAGCGTCACGCCGTCCAGGCCGGCCCTGGCGAAAAAATCGCTCAAGAGGAGCAGCAGCTCCGCGTCGATCAGGGGATCGGCGCGCCCGAGCGCCTCCGCGCCGATCTGGTAGAACTGGCGCTGCCGCCCCTTTTGCGGCCGCTCGCGCCGGAACATCGGGCCGGCGTAAAAGAGCTTTCTCACCGGCTCGATCTGGTACATCTCGGACTCCACGTAGGCGCGCACCACGCCCGCCGTCCCCTCGGGCCGGAGCGTCAGCAGCGAGCCCTTGGCGTCGTGGTCGGCGAAGGTGTACATCTCCTTCTCGACGATGTCGGTCGTCTCGCCGAGCGAGCGGCTGAAGAGCTCGGTCTTCTCGACGATCGGGATGCGGATCTCGGCGAAGTTGTAGAGCGCGAAGACCTCGCGCGCTTTTTCCTCGACGAACTGCCAGGTCTCCACCGCGCCGGGCAGAATGTCCACGAAACCCTTGATCGACGTAATCTTCATGGCAAAAAGGCCTTAATTGAATCCATAGAGAATATAGAAGTTGGCGCGCCCGCGCAAGCAAAGGGCCCGCTCGCCGCGCTCTTTTGGATGAGCTCTGTCGGTCGTAGTGCCGGCGGGTGAATTCGCCGGCCGTCGAGAAGGCGGCGGATGAAACGAGTCGGATGCGGGGCCGAAGCGACAACGCGGCAGGCGCCCCTTATCGGCGGCCGGCCTTACAGCGGCGGCGTGTAGAACCTCTCCGCGTTCCGGTAAAGAATCGCCGCCTTGTCGTCCCCGGTGATCTCGCCGCTTTCCATCAGCTCCGCGATATCGCGCTTGCAGCTCTCGTTGGTGACTTCGTGCGGGAAGTCCGAGGAGTAGAGAAAGGGCTGGTTGCCGACGACTTTGATGGCGAAGGGCATGGTCAGCTCCTCGGTCTCGCAGCCGAGATAGATGCGCCCCTCCTTGATCTTCTGAAGAATATACTTCTTCGGGTCCTGCTCTTCCCGGACGCCGAACCCGCCGGCGGGGATGTGCTGGAAGTGGGTCTCGTGCGAGGCGTGGAGGCGCTCGAGGCAGAGCAGCAGCCAGGCGACGCCGCCTTCGAGAAACGCCATGCGCACGCGCGGGAAGCGCTCGAAGATGCCATTATAGATAATGTCGGAGAAGCTGACCGCGAGCCCCCAGGGGTGGCCGAGGGCGTGCACGGGGACGTACATGTTCATGTGGTCGAGGCCGAAGCGGTCGTGGCAGCCGCCGTGGATCGCGAGGCAGCAGCCGAGCCGGTTCGCCTCTTCGTAAACCGGCCAGTAGGCCTTGGCGCCGAGCGGGTGCGCGAGGCCGTTCGACGGCATCATCGCGCCGAGCATGCCGAGCTCGGTGACGGCGCGCCGGAGCTCCTTGGCGGCCTCTCCCGGGTCCTGCATCGGGATGATCGCCATGCCCTTGAAGCGCGGGTTGAACTTCAAATAGACGTCGGAGAGCCAGTCGTTGTAGGCGCGCGCGGCTTCCACCGCGTAGTCGAGGCTCACGATCTTGCCGTAGGAGAGCGCGACCGTCGGGTAGAGCACGGTCCACTCGATGCCGACGTCGTCGAGAAAAGCGAGCCAGCCCTCGGGCCCGACCCCCGGCCGCCCGTCCCGCTGCGGCGGCGTCTCCACCGCGCGGCCGGTATGGAGATGGTCCAGCGGCGGAAAGATGATCCCCTTGCGCTCGGCGATCTGGCGGTAGGGAGACGCCATGTGGGCGAGGATGCCCGCGCCGTCTTCCATGATGTGGCCGTCGCCGTCGATGATTCTAAGATTACTGGACATTGGGTGTCCTCCTAAAGAATAATAAGGAGCAGCTCTCGAATGACTCTCTGGTCAGGCCGGTCAAAAAGGTCCCGGAGACGAGCGCAACGAAGTATATGGGCCTTTTTCACCGGCCTGTGATGATGTTATAAACCGGTTTTGATATCGGGATCAAGTTTGGTTCGGGAGGTAAGTATAGTGGAGCCGATCAACCTTTTCGAGTTCGAGGCGAGCGCCAAAGAGCGCCTGCCGAAAGAGGAATACGACTACATCGCCGGCGGCGCGACCGACGAGCTCTCCGTCGAGCGCAACCGCCGCGCCTACGAGTCCTGGGCGCTCCGCCCGCGCGTGCTCCGCGACGTGAGCCAGCTCGACCTCTCGACGACGGTGCTGGGAACGCGGGTGAGCCTGCCGGTTTTGATCGCGCCGTGCGGCGGCCATCAAAAGGCGCACCCCGACGGCGAGCTCGCGACCTACCGGGCCGCGGCCTCGCGCGGGACGATCCTCGCCGTGAGCGCAAACTCGAGCACTTCGTTCGAGGAGCTGGCCGGCGCCGCGAAGGGCCATCTCTGGGTGCAATTGTATCCCTACCGCGACCGCGAATTGACCAAAGAGTGGCTCCGGCGGGCGAAAGCATCCGGCTATGAGGCGGTCTGCGTCACGCTCGATTCCCAGTGGCCGCCCAAGCGCGAGCGCAACATCCGCAACAATTACCAGCGCAAGCGCGGCGTCAACTATCCCGCCGCCAATGCGGGCGCGCCGCGCCCGGGCGGCCGCGCCGGCGAAGGCTCGGACCCCGCGGCGACGTGGGAGGACCTGGAGTGGATCAAGTCGGCGACCGACCTGCCGGTGGCCGCCAAGGGCATCATGACCGCCGAGGACGTGGAGGCGTGCGCCGGCGCGGGCGCGGACGCCGTGATCGTCTCCAACCACGGCGGGCGCCATCTCGACAACACGCTGGCGACGGTCGAGGTGCTCGCCGAGGCCGCGGCGGCGAAAAAAGGCAAAATGGAGATCCTCCTCGACGGCGGCGTCCGGCGCGGCGCCGACGTGGTCAAGGCGATCGCGCTCGGCGCCAGAGCGGTCTTCATCGGCCGCCCGCTCTTCTGGGGCCTGGCGGTGGGCGGCGAGCAGGGCGTCGCGCGCGTGCTCGATATTCTCCGCGAAGAGATCGAGATCACGATGGCGAAGTGCGGCCGGCCGACGATCGCCAGCATCGACGCGGCGACCATCGTCAAGGCGCCGCGCCTGTAAAGCGATGCTTCTCACGCCGCATCCCGAAAGCCCGAGCGATAATGTGCGCGCGCTGGAAGCCGAAGTCTCATGGGCGAAAGACGGCGCGCTCGCTTTCACATACGCCCTGAAGGGAGACTTGAGCCGTCTCGAGATTCCACCGCCGCGCCCGCCGGCACGGGCGGACGGACTCTGGCGGCACACCTGCTTCGAGGCTTTCGTTTCGCTTGAAGACGATTCGGCGTATTATGAGCTCAATTTCGCCCCCTCGGGCGAATGGGCGTTTTATCGCTTCGATCGCTATCGCGAGATGGCGCCGATTGCCGAAATATCGCCTCCAGAGATCGGCGTGCGGCGCGTAAAGGATGGGCTCGAGCTCGACGCCCTCGTAGATGCGGGACGCTTGAATCTCTCGCGGAAGAGCGGGCGGCTCAAGATCGCGCTTTCAGCCGTGATCGAAGACGGCGGCGGCGCGCTTTCGTATTGGGCGCTCAAGCACGCGCCGGGCAAGCCCGATTTTCACCACCCGGACGCTTTCACACTGGAGCTGGAGCCCTGGAATGCTTAGTAGCGCCCCTTCATCCGTCATTCCCGCGCCAGCGGGAATCCAGGTTTCTTCCCCCCTCCTGGATTCCGGCTCGCGCCCGCCCGGCGGGCTTGGCCGGAATGACGGCCCTGCTACATCTATCAGCGTGAAATTTTTCCGCGACACCGTCCGCGAATCCTCGCGGCTGGAAAGACGATGAAATTCGGCATCGACCGGCTCCTGGAAGAGCCCGACTTGAGAAAGCCGCTGGCGGGCCGGCGCGTGGCGCTGCTCGCCCATCCGGCCTCGGTGACGCGCGCTCTCACCCATGCGCTCGACGCGCTCGCGGCGGCGGACGGCATCGAGCTCGCGGCGGCCTTCGGCCCGCAGCACGGGCTCCGCGGCGACAAGCAGGACAACATGATCGAATCGCCCGACTACCACGACCCCGTCCACGGCATTCCGGTTTTCAGCTTATACGGGAAAATCCGCCGCCCGACGGCGGCGATGATGGAGCGCTTCGACGTCCTGCTCGTCGATCTGCAGGACGTGGGCTGCCGGGTTTATACTTTTCTCACGACGCTCCGCTACGCGCTCGAAGCGGCCGCCGAGCACGGCAAGACCGTCTGGGTGCTCGACCGGCCCAATCCCGCCGGGCGGCCGGCCGAGGGCCTGGCGCTCCGCGAAGGCTGGGAGAGCTTCGTCGGCGCGGGCGCGCTGCCGATGCGCCACGGCCTCACGCTCGGCGAGGCCGGCACCTGGCTCGTGAGCACGCTCCGGCTCGAAGTGGACTACGAAGTCGTGGCGATGGACGGCTGGCAGCCCGCGCAGAAGCCGGGCTACGGCTGGCCGGTCGGCGAGCGCGCCTGGGTGAACCCGAGCCCGAACGCGGGGAGTCTCTCGATGGCGCGCTGCTATCCCGGCACGGTCATGCTCGAAGGCACGAGCCTGTCCGAGGGCCGCGGCACGACCCGGCCGCTGGAAATATTCGGCGCGCCGGATATCGACGCGATCGCTCTTCTCGACAAGATGGCGGCGCTCGCGCCCGAATGGACGCGCGGCTGCCGGCTCCGCGCCTGCTGGTTCGAGCCGACGTTCAACAAGCACGCGGGAAAATTATGCGCCGGAGTTGAGATCCACGTGGACGATGAAGCCTACGGCCACAACGCGTTCAAGCCCTGGCGTCTGATCGCTCTGGCGCTCAAATCGCTCCGTCTGCTCCGGCCCGATTACGACCTCTGGCGCGACTTCCCCTACGAGTACGAAACCAGCCGCCGCCCGATCGACGTCATCAACGGCAGCGATATTTTAAGGAAGTGGGTGGACGACCCCACCGCGACGCCCGGCGATCTCGACGCGCTGGCCGTAAAAGACGAGGACGAGTGGGTGGGCGGCGAGCGCGAGGGCGTGCTGCTGTACAGATAAACGAATCCGTCTGTGCTTCCCGTGTATCCTCTGCGCGTCCCCCTCGCCCTCCCCTACTGGTCCGGCGCGACCTATCGCGCAGCTCTCGGCTCTTTTTTTTCCGGCGACGTCGTCGATGGACCGGCGCTCGACGAGCTCAGATCGTCGATCATCCGACAGCTCGGGGTAGCGGACGCGCTCCTCTGCGGCTCGGGGAGTTTCGCGCTGGAGACCGCGCTCCGCGCCTGCGGCGTGGGCGCGGGCGACGAGGTGGTGATTCCGACTTTTTGCTGCGCGGCGGTCGTGCCGCCGGTTTTAAGCCTCGGCGCCGTTCCCGTGTTCGCGGACATTGGAGAAGAGTTGAACCTTACGGACGCTACCGTCGAAGCGGCGCTGACGGAGAAAAGCAAAGCCGTTATGGTTCCGCATCTCTTCGGCAATCCGGCCGATATGGACGCGATCGTCGAGCTGGCGCGCGCAAAAAACATCCGCGTGGTCGACGACGCGGCCCAGGCGCTCGGCGCGACGATAGGCAGCCGGCCCGTCGGAAGCTTCGGCGACGCCGGGATTTTGAGCTTCGGCGGCGAAAAGGTCTGCTCCGGCATCGGCGGCGGCGCGGCGGTCTCGAAAAACAAAGGGCTTCTGGATAGAATTCATCCGCCGCCGCTGGCTTCGCATTCGCTCAAAAGCTTTTTGTCCGCCCTTTTTTGGCGGCGCTGGAGGCGCTGGACGTTTCCGCTGGAGCCGCTGTTTTCCCGCCGGCCGGCTCCCGGCGCGCCGCCGGCTCCCTATAAATCCGAAGCGATGGCGAACCTCGGCGCCGCCGTCGCGTCGAGTCTGATGCGCACGTTGATCGAGAACCTCGCCGCGCGCCGCGCGCGCGTGGAGGCGTATCGGAGCTTTCTCGGCGATGCGGAGCGGTTGCAGCTCATCGCCCACCGGCCCGGCTCCGCCTGTCTCGCTCAGGTGATCCGACTCGCGCCGCGCAGCCGCGGCGACGACCCGGCCGCGCGCGTCGTCGAAGCGCTCGGCAAAACCGGCTATGAGGTCCAGGGCAGCTACGTGCCGATCCATCTGCTGCCGATCTACGAAGGCTGGACGCGGCGGCGCCTCGCGCACGCCGAGCGCGTCTGGGCCGATCTGGTCGAGCTGCCGTGCGAGCCGGGCGTGAGCTTGAACGACGTGGAGCGGATCGCCGCGATCGTTAGGCGGATCGCCGGCGCATAAAAATAATCTTGGCATCGGCGCGGGGAGATGCTAAAGGCGGGCATGGAGAGCGTCAGGATAGGCATCGGCGTTTCCAGCATCGGCCGTTTTCTCCCGCTGGTCGGCCAGGCGGCGGGCCTCTTCGACAAGGCGGGCATCGCCGTCGAGATCGTCAACCGCCAGGACGAAGAGCGGGTCGTCGCGGACATTATGTCGCACGAGACTCCCGTCGGCACGCCCAACGCGCCGTCGCTGATCTTCTCCGCGCTCGAAGGCGGCGACCTGGTCATCGTCGGCGGGGTTTTGAACCGCCCGGCCTTCTACCTGGCGGCGCGGCCGGCGATCGGCGGCATCGCCGATTTGAAGGGCAAAAAGATCGGCATCAACCAGCCGCGCCGGATGGCGGGCCTGGTCATGCTGGCGCTGCTCCGGAAATGGAATCTCGACCCCGCGCGGGACGTGCGGCTCGTCGATCTCGGCCTCAACGACAAAAGCCTCGAGGCATTGAGGGCGGGCGCGATCGACGCCGCCCTGCTGCCGCCGGAAAAAGCGTTTCTCGCCGAGGCGGAGGGCTTTCGCCTCGCCGGCCACAGCCTCGCGCTCGCCTGCCACTGGGTGCCGCTCGCGACCACGCGGCGTTTTCTCTCGGCCCACCGCGAGCTGGTCGGAAAAATAGCCTCGGTTTATATGGACAGCATCCGCGTCTTCAAGACCCGGCCGCTGGAAACGCTGCAAGAGATCGCGCGCCATCTCCCCGCCCTGGCGGACCAGCCCGCGGTGCTGGACAAATGCCGGCGCCTGTTCGCCGAACAGTTCGAGCCCGAGCTGATGCCCTATCTGGATTCGATCCAATCTACGCTCGACGAAGTCGCCCGGCAGGACCCCAGGGCCGCAAGCATCGACCCCGCGTCCCTCGTCGAACGCGTTATTTGATTATTTTCTTTTCCGTTTTTCTCCCGCTTTTCTTCCTATTGCCTACCGCCTCTTTCATTGACACGCCCGGCTCTTCTCGGATAGTTTTTTAATCGCATGCGGTCGGAGCGATGCGGACGAGAGGAGCGAAGCATGAAAAGCACAAAGCTGCCGCACTTGGGCCTGCTCGCGACGCTGGCGATCGCCGCGCTCTTGGCGCCGTCGCCCGTCGTCCTCACGGCGCAGCAAAAAAACGCGGCGCCGGTCCGCATCGACGACGACGACATCGGCGGCGTGGTCGCCGGCCCGCACGGCCCCGAGGCCGGCGTGTGGGTGATCGCGGAGACGACCGAGCTTCCCACCAAGCTCGCCAAGATCGTCGTCACCGACGATCAGGGGCGTTACGTGCTGCCCGATCTTCCGAAAGCGAATTACAGCGTTTGGGTGCGCGGCTACGGCCTGGTGGATTCGCCGAAGGTGAAAGCCGCGCCCGGAAAAATTCTGAATTTGAACGCCGTCGTCGCGCCCAACGAAGCCGCCGCGGCCGAGTACTATCCGGCCATTTATTGGTATTCGATGCTCAAGATTCCGGAGAAGAGCGAGTTTCCCCTGGGGAAGGTCGCGAGCCAGGGCGAGTGGCTGAACGTGGTCAAGACCAACGGCTGCATCACCTGCCACCAGCTGGGCAACAAGGCGACGCGCACGATTCCCAAGGAGCTGGGAGAGTTCAAATCCTCGGCCGACGCCTGGTCGCGGCGCATTTTGTCGGGACAGGCCATGACCTCCATGAGCAACTCTCTCAACCGGCTCGACGCCCATCGGGCCACCGCGCTGTACGGCGATTGGACCGATCGGATCGCCGGCGGCGAGCTGCCGAAGGCGAAGCCGCAGCGGCCCGAAGGCGCGGAGCGCAACGTCGTCATCACCCTGTGGGACTGGAGCCGGCCGACGGCCTATCTCCACGACGAGATCTCCACGGACAAGAGAAACCCGACGCTCAACGCCAACGGTTTGATCTTCGGCTCGACCGAATTGAGCACGGACTTCGTGCCGGTGCTCGACCCCGTGCATAACCAGGCGATGGAGATCAAGCATCCGGTGCGCGATCCGAAGACTCCTTCGGCGAAGACCGATCCGCTGGCGCCGTCCCCCTACTGGGGCGCCGAGCCGATATGGGACAGCCAGTCGAACCAGCACAATCCCATGTACGACGAAAAGGCGCGGGTTTGGTTTACCGCGCGGGTCCGGGCGCCGGAGAATCCTTCCTTTTGCAAAAAAGGCTCGGACCATCCCTCGGCCAAGGTCTTTCCGCTCGAGAGCGCCACCCGGCAGGTGTCGATGTACGATCCGAAAACGAAGAAGTTCACCCTGATCAGCACCTGCTTCACCACGCACCACCTCGTGTTCGCAGAGGACGCGAACAACACCCTGTGGCTAAGCAGCGGCAACGCGGCGAGCAACGTCGTCGGCTGGCTCAACCGCAAAATTTTCGAGGCGACCGGCGACGAGCAGAAGGCGCAGGGCTGGACTCCGTTCGTCCTCGACACCAACGGCAACGGCAGGCGGGACGATTACGTGGAACCGAGCCAGCCGGTCGATCCGGCCAAAGACAAGCGCATCGTCGCGGGCTTCTACGGCATCGCCGTGAGCCCGGTGGACGGCTCGGTCTGGGGCTCGGTGCTGACTTTTCCCGGCGCCGTCATGCGGGTCGCTCCCGGCGACAACCCGCCGGCCACCGCGTTATCGGAATACTACGAGGTGCCGCTGGAGCAGAACGCCTACGGAATCCGCGGCATGGACATCGACCGCAGCGGCGTCGTCTGGGCATCGCTCGCGAGCGGGCACCTCGCGAGCTTCGACCGGCGCAAGTGCAAGATTCTCAACGGCCCGACCGCGACGGGGAAGCACTGCCCCGAAGGCTGGACGCTCTATCCCCTGCCCGGACCGCAATTCCAGAATGTGGCGGACCGCGGCTCGGTCGAGTCGAGCTACTACACCTGGGTCGACCAGTTCGACACCTTCGGCCTGGGCAAGGACGTCCCGATCGCGACCGGCAACCTGAACGACGCGCTGCTGGCGCTGGCCGGCGGCAAGTTCTTCAACCTGCGCGTGCCCTATCCGATGGGCTTTTACGCCAAATGGATGGACGGGCGCATCGACGATCCGAAGGCGGGCTGGAAAGGCAAGGGACTGTGGGCCACCTTCGGCAACCGCACGCCCTTTCACATCGAAGGCGGCAAAGGCACGCGGCCCAAGGTCGTGAAGTTCCAGTTGCGGCCCGACCCGCTGGCGAAGTGAGCGCTGCGGGATAGTCCGATGGTAAAATTCAAGTTTTACTTGAGCCTCGCCCTCTTCTCCCTATGGATCGCCGGAGCCGCGCGCGCCGGCGAGCCCAGGGCGGCCTGGCAGGTCGAATGGGAGAAGACGCTGAAGGCGGCCGAGGCGGAGGGCGAGGTCTCGGTCTATGTGGTCGACTATCCCCGGTTCACGGTCGAGCATTTTCGCAGAGCCTACCCCAGGATCAAGCTGTCCGTGGTGGACGGCCCGAGCGGCCCCGATCTCTCGGCGCGGCTCATGGCGGAGCGGCGGGCGGGAAAATTTCTGGCCGATCTCTATATCGCCGGCCAGGGCACCCACGTCGCCGTTTTATATCCCGCGAAGGCCCTCGCGCCGATGCCGGGCGCCTTCATCCTGCCGGAGGTCAGAGACGAGTCGAAATGGTTCAAAGGCAGGCACCGCTATGTCGATCCGGAGACCAACCGTTCTTTCGTGTTCCAGGGCCACCGGGGCCTTTATATCTCCTACAATACGCAGCGGGCGAAGCCGGACGATATCAAGTCCTGGTGGGACCTGACGCAGGCCAAGTGGAAGGGGCGGATTCTCG
>DASWFA010000214.1:0-2701 GCA_036394475.1 Binatia bacterium | reverse complement strand
CCGCCGTCACCCCGACGCGGGGGATCGAGCCGGTCGAGCACTTGAGCCCGTGGTAGCTGCCGTCGAACGGCCCGGGAACCAGGAGGTCCTGGCGCGGTATGATGGCGGCCCGTCCGTTGCCCAGATCCATGAACGCCGGCTCGAGCGCGCGAAAACCCTCGTCGATCGTAAAAATATTTCGAATCTCTTGGTTGGAGAGGACGAGCGTCATGCGGGAACCATATTCCAGGAGAAATCGGGACGCAAGCGGCGGAGGTTTATCTCGGCGGGCCGCCGCGCCGCGGGCCGGCGGCATGAAAATCGATTGACAACCGGGAAGCGGATTAGTAGGAAGCGAGTAGCCAGGCGGACTGAAACAGGTCGAATCAGGATCGAAGCGAGGCGGGCGGACTTGATGAAGCAAGCGAATTTTAATCGGATCTTCTTCTATTTATGTCTGATTCTTTCGGCGCTGTTTTTGTCCGCGCCGCCGTGCCGGGCGCAAAAAAACCTGGTGACCGGGATGGCCGGACTGAACTTCAGCTTTCTTCCTTTTCAGGTCGCGCTGGAAAAAGGATTTTACAAAAAGCACGGGTTCACCGTTCAGCCGGTTTTGATGCGGGCCGACGCGGCGATCCCGGCCCTGATCTCGGGCGACATCGACTACGACACCCATTTCGGCTCGCTCGTGCGCGCGGGCGTGCGCGGATTGCCGCTCAGGGTTATTTTCTCGACGGCGGAGAAGCAGATGTTTTCTTTGGTGGTCCAGCCGGAGATACGGACCGTGGCGGACCTGAAGGGCAAAATAATCGGCATCAGCTCCTTCGGCGGGACCCAGCATACGGTGACGGCGGAAGTCCTCAAGGCGGTCGGGATCAATCCGGAAAAGGACGTCAAGATTATCAACACCGGCAACGAATCCTTCCGGGCGCAGCAAATGCGCGCCAAACAACTCGACGCCTCGATGATCAATCCGCCCATGAGCGTCATCATGAAGAACGAAGGCTTCAGGCTGCTGCTTCATTCCGCCGACTATCTCGACCTGCCGCTCACCGGCCTCGGGGCGTCGGTCAAAAAGATGAAAGAGAACCCCGACGAGGTCAGACGGGTGCTCCGAGCGGTTTACGAGGCGCTGCAATTCGTCCGGACGCGCCGGCAGGAGACGATCGATATTTTCGCCCGCTGGCTGAAGATGGATCAGCGCACCGCGACCGACACCTACGACGTGGCGATCAAGGTTTTGAGCCGCGACGGCACCGCGAGCGATAAAGCCATCCTGGCGTCCATCGAAGAGGCGAAGAGCGCGGGGAAGATGAGCGGGGATTTTTCTCCCGGCGATGTCAGCGATTTTTCCCCCTTGCGGGCGGTGATCAAGGAGTACGAGCCGAAAAGATAGCTATGGCTTCGCGGCGCCTTCATCGGGTCCTTTGGACATCGCTGCTCGTCTGCCTTTCCTTCGCGGCCCCCGCACAGGCGGCCGACGGCGGCGCGGCGGTGAAGGTGCATCTGCCCGGCTACTCGACGAGCTCTCTGCCCTATTTGATCGCCGACGAGCTGGGCTTCTACCGGGAGGAAGGCCTCCGCATCGAGATCACCCGGATCCGGACCGGAGCGGGGATCCAGGCGATGCTCGCCGGCGCCGTGGACGTGAGCCAGATCGTCGGCCCGACCGTCCTGGCGGCGGTCCTGGGCGGCGCGCCGCTGAAAGTCACGATGGTGTTCAACGACAAGCCGACGTTCAAGCTCTACGTCAAAAAACGCTTCCGGTCGTTCGCGGATCTGAAGGGGGCGAAGATCGGCAGCTCGACCCCCGGCAGCACCAACGACCGGCTGCTCAAGGTCGTCCTGGAAAAAAACGGCCTGGACTGGCGGAAGGACGTCAGCATCATCTATATAGGGACTTCGGAAGTCGTCTTCCGGGCCCTGCAGGCGGGGTCGATCGACGGCGCCCCGCTCACGCCGCCGGCGAGCTTTCAGGCGGAGGAGTTCGGCTTTTATCCGCTGGCGAATTTTATCGACGAAGTGGGGGCGCTTCAGGGCGGCATATCGACGAGCGCGGGATTTCTTCAGAACCGCCGAAGCGTCGCCGAGCGGCTGCACCGGGCCACGCTCAAGGGCCTCAAGTATTTCAAGTCGAACCGCGAGGGGACGGTACGGATCATGACGAAATTCCTCGAGCTTCCCGGCGATAAGGCGGCGCGGGTTTACGACGAGACCACGCCCGCCTTCGTCTCCGACGGGACCATCCCGGAGGAGTTCCAGGACAGGGTGCTCGACTTCGAGCTCAAGACGATCGGCACGGACAAGAAGATTACACGGGACAAGCTGTTCGATTTTTCCCTGATCAAGGGAGCGGGGGCCAAGTAGTCGGCGAAAGGAGACAGGCATGCTTAGAGCGAAGGATTTGAAAGGCGTCGTTGCGATGATGCCGGCGTTCACCACCAAGGACGGCGGCTCGCCCGAAGCCGAGGACACGGTGGACACCGCGGCGTGCGCCACGGCGGTGGACAAGATCATCCGCGACGGCGTCAACGCCATCGCCACGATGGGCAGCTTCGGCGAGTGCCACACGCTTCTCTGGGAGGAAAAGAAGAAGCTCACCGAGGCGACGATCGCCGCCGTGCGCAAGCGCGTGCCGGTCCTGATCGGCTGCACGACGTTAAATACCAGGGAGACCATGCGCGAGGTCCGGTTCGCCCAGGAGGCCGGCGCGGACGGCGTG
>DASWFA010000213.1:0-2938 GCA_036394475.1 Binatia bacterium | reverse complement strand
AAACTGGGCTTCAACGTTCTCCTCGATATCACCACGCTCGGCATCGAGGGGTTGAACAGCGACATCGTCACGAGCCGGAGGTTTGTCCGGGAATCCCGGGACACCGCGCAGCGGTTCGTCAAGAGCATGGTCAAGGGCGCGAGCTTTTACGCCCGGAATAAAAAATTCAGCATGGACGTGATCGCGAAATACACCCGCAGCAAGGACCTGGAGAAGATCGAGAACGGCTACGACTACAGCGCCAAGGTCTACCAGAAAAAGCCCTACCCGGCGATGGGCGGCGTGCAGCTCGCGCTGGAAGAGATCGGCGAGAAAAACCCGGCGGCGAAAAGCGCCCGGCCGGAGCAGTTCGTGGACAACTCGTTCGTCAAAGAGCTCGACGAGAGCGGCTATATCGACGGCCTCTACAAATAAACAGGAGGAGCCATGGGTCTCGGAATCGCGCTCGCGGTTTTGGCCTGCCTCTTTTCCGCCGCGCCCGTCGCCGCCGCCGCGGCGCCGAAGGCGGTCTTCACCTTCGGCGGCCTGAACGAGCGGACCGGCGTGCTCTTCGTCGCCAAGGACGCCGGCATCTTCGCCCGACACGGCCTCGACGCCCAGGTGGTGCACGTCCGGAGCGGGCCGGTCGGGATGTCGGCGCTCGCCTCCGGCGAGACGCAGTTCCACGTCGGCTCGGCGACCGGCGCGTCGATCGGCGCCATGGCCGGCGGGCTCGACCTCGTCTTCATCGCCGGGCTCATCAACAAGCTCGACGGCACGTTCGTCGTCGCCCCCTCGATCCGCGCCCCGGCGGACCTCAAAGGCAAGCGGGTCGGCGTCCAGAGCATCGGCGGCGGCGTCTGGATGTTCACGATGCTGGCGTTCGAAAAGTGGGGCCTCCATCCCGAGCGCGACAACATCCAGCTCCGGGTGATCGGCGACCAGGCGGTGCTCGCTCAGGCGCTCGCCACCGGCGCGATCGACGGCGCCTATCTGGGCTACACGTTCGGCGCGCAGATGGAAAAGCAGGGCTACCGCGTGCTCGCCGATCTCGCCAAAATGGGCATCCCGTTCCAGGGGCTCGGCATCATGGCGCGGCGCGCGCTGGTCGAGCGCTCCTTCGACACGGCGGAAAGGACCGTGCGGGCCTCGGTCGAGGCGATCCGCTTCATCAACAATCCCGAGAACAAGCCGGCGGTGGTCCGGAGCCTGGCGCGGAGCCTCCGGCTCGACAGGATCGAGGACGCCGACGCCGGCTATGAAATGATGCGGACGCTCTACGACCGGCGCGTCTATCCCGACCTCGAGGGGCTCCGGAACGTGATCCGGCTGCTCGGCCGGACGAGCGAGCAGGTGCGCCGCTTGAAGGCCGAGGACATCGTTGACGACCGCGTCGTCCGTAAGCTAGAGAAGGAAGGTCTATTCTAACCGGGAGGTGAAACATGGCGGTCGATAAAAGCATCCAACCCCAGGTCATCCGGCTGAAGACCCAGCTGGTCAAAAAAGGGCGGAGCCGGATCCTCTTGTCCGAAACCGGCAACAGCACGTTCCGCATCCACTGCTACGCGACCGGCACGGGCGAGAACGCGCTGCACGCGCACCTGAACGAAGACCACACCTTCGTCGTCCTCCAGGGCGCGGCGACCTTCACCGGCATCGACGAGAAGCCCTTCACGCTCGGCAAGAACCACGCGATCGTGCTCCCCAAGGGCTGCTTTTACCAGTTCGCCAACTACGGCGCCGAGCCCCTGGTGATGATCCGCTTCGGCGCGCACGCCGAGAAGTACGACCACCGGATCAACCCGGACGGCGAGCAGATCGGCGGCCGCGCCTCCGAAGGCTACGGCGAGCCGGAGCTGATCGAGAACGCGTTTTTCGAATAAGCTCCGGCTTCGACCGGCTCGTTTCGATTCAAACTCGAAACCTGAAACCTGCAACTCGAAACTGTTTATCGGAGGTTCTATGGCCGCCGGCTACGGCTCCGATCTGATCGTCGACCTGTTAAAGCTCCTGGGCATCGACTACGTCGCGCTCAACCCCGGCTCGAGCTTCCGCGGCATCCACGACTCGCTGGTCAATTACAGCGGCGGCAAGCCGGAGATCGTGCTGTGCTGCCACGAGGAGATCGCCGTCTCGCTGGCGCACGGCTACGCCAAGGCGGCGGGGAAGCCGATGGCGGCGATCGTCCACAACGTGGTCGGCCTGCAGCACGCCTCGATGGCGATCTACAACGCCTGGTGCGACCGCGCGCCGATCCTCGTCCTGGGCGGCACCGGGCCGATGAACAGCGCCAGGCGGCGCCCGTGGATCGACTGGATCCACACGGCTCTTGTCCAGGGCAATCTCGTCCGCGACTTCGTCAAGTGGGACGACCAGCCGGTCGGCGTCGAGGCGATCCCGTCTTCCATCCTGCGCGGCCACCGGATCGCGACGAGCGATCCCAAGGGGCCGGTCTATCTCTGCTTCGACGTGACCGACCAGGAAGCGAAGCTGGAAAAAGAGATCGCGCTCCCCGATCCCGCGCGCTTCCGGCCGCCCGCGCCGCTCCAGGCCGAGAGCGAGACGATCAAAGAGGCGGCGCGGCTCCTCGCGGCGGCCGAGCACCCGGTGATCCTGGCCGACTATGTCGGGAGAAACAATCAGGCGGTGCTCGCCCTCGTCGAGCTCGCGGAGCTTCTCGCCGCGCCGGTCGTCGACCTCGGCGCGCGGCTCAACTTTCCCAACACCCATCCGCTCAACCTGACGGGTAAAAACCGCGAGCTCATCGTGGGCGCCGACGTGATCCTCGGCCTCGACGTGATGGACCTCTACGGCGCGCTGTCGCGCTCGGACCCGGCGACGCATCTGTCCACCCCGGCGACCAAACCCGGCTGCAAGGTGATCCACGCGACGCTGGCGGACCTCGCGACGCGCGGCTGGACCAGCGACTTCCAGGAGCTGGCGCCGGTGGACCTCCCGA
>DASWFA010000212.1:0-2277 GCA_036394475.1 Binatia bacterium | reverse complement strand
GCCCCATCTCGTGGCGCAAAAGGCGCATGCACCACGCCTCGGTCCCCCCCTCCACCTCCATCATCATTTTTTCCTCCAGCCGCTTGAGCCTCGGGTGGGCGAGGTAAAACGGGATGGCGATCGTCGCCGCGCCCTCGGCGCAAAACCATTCGTCGCCGAGATAGCAGAGCGGCTTGAGCGCGATGCCCTTTTCGCCCAGCTCGCGCTGGAAGGTCCCGATGCGCGATTCGAGCTCGCTGCCGGGTATCTGAACGTGCAGGTCGCAGATGCGCGTGCCGAGGAGAGCTTCGTCGCTCATCCCGGCCAGATCGGGCGCGGCGCCGCCGGACGCGGCGGGCGGGCGCTCTTTGGCGGAGGGGGAATCCATCGGAGGGGTATTTTAGCAAAGCCGGAACGACCGGGCCAACCGGCAGGCGCTCAGGCGCTCTGCAGCAGGCGGACCTCGGTCTGGGGAAACGGAATGGCGACCTTGCGCTCGCGAAAGCGCTCCAGCAGGGCCTGGTACAGCTCGGCCCCCGCCGGCGCCATGTCCGCGATCGCGACCCAGGGCTGGATGGCCACCGTGACGGTCGAGGCCGCGAGCTCGCTGATGCCGATGACCGGCGCCGGCCGCTGCAACACCCGCGGGTTGGCGCCGACGACTTGTCGGACGATCGCCAGCACGTCATCGAAATCGGCGTCGTAGGCGACGCCCACCGTGAGCCGGATCTGCCGCATCGTGCCGAAGTTGTGCAGGATCTCCCCCACGACCTTGCGGTTGGGGATCACCACGCGCGATTCGTCGGCCTTGATCAGAGTGGTCGAAAACAGCTCGATCGTAACCACCTGCCCCTGCACGCCGAGCAGCTCGATGTATTCGCCCACCCGGTAGGGCTTGGTGAAGATGATCGACAGCCCGGCGACGAGGTTGCCGAGCACGCCTTGAAACGCCAGGCCGACGCCGAGTCCGGCGACGCCGATCGCCGCCACCAGCGGCGCCACCTGAAAGCCGAATTTATCCAGCGCGATGAGGAGCGCCATCAAGAGAATCACGACGCGGACGATGCGCACCATCAGCAGGCGCATCGGCGGCTCCTTGACGTGCCCCCGAAGCCAGCGCTCGGTCAGCTTCCCTGCCCAGCGGGCGGCGAGCGCGCCGGCGGCGAGGATGATAATGGCGCCGAGCACCTGGAACCCGTAGCGGATGATGAGATCTAAGGTGATGTCCTTGGCCGACATAAAAGCTCCTTTCGGACCGACGCTCTAAGATTTCGGCGTGGCTACTTCGGCTGTAGAAAGCCCAGCCGCTCCGCCATGGGGGTCGGCGGAAAAACGTCGCCGCAGGCCGGGCACGTCCGCAGAGCGGCGTCGGCGTTGAAGGCTTGGTAGATTTTGGTCACCTGCGCGCCCACGTCGCCCTGAGCGACCGTGCGGGCGAGCACCCCGGCGTCGCACTTCTCGCAGAACCAGAGGAACTGTTCGTTCTCTTCCGGCCGGCGCTTGCGCTCGATGACGAGGCCCCAGGTGCCCTCCGGGCGGCGCGGCGAGTGCGGCAGGCCGCCGGGACAGAGAAAAATCTCGCCCTGGCGGATCGTCACGACCTCCCGCTTTTCGCCTTCGGGCTTCAGGTGCAGCTCCATGTCGCCTTGGATCTGGTAGAAAAATTCGTCGCCCGGATCGACGTGGAAATCGAGCCGGACGTTGGGCCCGGCGAGCACCATGACGAGAAAATCCCGGTGATGGACGAGCAGCCGGTTGGTCTTATAGGGCGGCGAGAAAAGATTCTTGTTCTCTTCGACCCAGCGCTTGAGATGATACGTGGAGAGCGTTTCCATCTTATTTCCCGTACAGCTTGGCGACGAAGCCGTTGTCTTCCAGCTCTTTTAAAAAGCGCGGCTCGATGAAGCGCTTCGGGTCGGCGCCCCTGGCCTTGGGGTTCGTCCGGGCGAGATCGTCGAGGATCGCCTCGATGCCCTTGAGCGTCGGATACGGGACCCGGCCCATGAACCTGATCGCGTAGGCGTCGTACGCTTCCTCGAGCGCCTCGGCGTCGTCGGTCTTCATCAGATTGGCGATCATCTTGAGGCTCGCGGGCTTGTTGGTTTTATAAAAATGAATCCCCTCGACGAAGGCCTTGATCACCCGCCGGGTGACGTCTTCTTTTTTATCGATCACGGCGCGGGTCGTGCCGAAAGAAGTCCCCACGTAATCGAGGCCGAGATCGACCAGCGCCGCCAGCCGGTTGAAGCCCGCCTTCTGCGCCTTGATGGTCAAAGGCGGCTGCAAGAGCACCGCGTC
>DASWFA010000211.1:0-4716 GCA_036394475.1 Binatia bacterium | reverse complement strand
TCGCGCAGCCAGGTGCTGAGGCTCATGTGCCAGCGGTGCCAGAAATCCTGCAGGCTCGTGGCGAGGTAGGGCTGGCGGAAATTGAGCATGAAGTGGAACCCCAGAAGCTGCGCGCTGCCGCGCGCGATATCGGTATAGCCGCTGAAGTCGCCGTAAATCTGCCAGGCGAAGGCGTAGGCGCCGAGCGCGACGACGAAAAGGCTCGGCTCGCCGAGCCGGCCGTTGAAGGCGGCGTTGGCGATCAGCGCGCAGTTGTCGGCGACGACGCACTTGCGGAAAAGGCCGGACAGGATGAGCACGACGCCGTCGAAAAAAGCGCCATGCCGGAAAACACGCGGCTGCTCGACCTGCGGCAGCAGGTGCGACGGCCGCTGGATCGGCCCGGCGACCAGGTGCGGAAACAGGCTGATGAACAGGCCGTAGTCGAGCAGGGAGTCCGCCGGCTTGAGCCTCCGGTGGTAGACGTCGACGATGTAGGCGACCTCCTGAAAGGTGTAGAAAGATATCCCCGGCGGCAGCAGGATCGTGAGCGTGGCCATCGGCGCCTCGAAGCCGATCGTCTGGAGCGCGGCGTGGAGCGAATCGGCGAAGAAATTGAAGTATTTGAACACGCCGAGAAAGGTCAGGTTGACGACCAGCGAGAAGACGAGGAGGAGCTTCCGCCGCTCGGGGTTCTCGGAGGCGGCGATCGCGCGCGCGCAGAAATAATCGACCCCGGTCGAGGTCGCGATCAGCGTGAGAAAGCGCCAGTCCCACCAGCCGTAAAAGGCGTAACTCGCCGCCAGCAGCAGGATATTTTGCCGGCGAAGGCCGAGCCGCCAATAGAGCAAAACGACGATGCCGAGAAAGGCGAAGTAGACCGGCGTATCGAAGAGCATGAGCGATTCTTCGGTTTGGTTTGTCGACGGAATGAGCGGCGGCCCGATCAGGACCGCGACCAGCGCGTCAGGACCCCGCGGTTTTTGGCGTTGGCGGGCAGCAGGAAAAATCCGTCCTCGCCGCCGACGGATGTCCCGGCCTCCAGCGCGGAGAAGAATCCGCAGACGTCGCGCCAGGCGAGGCGCGGGTCGTCGCCCTCCACCCAGGCGGAGTCGGCAGCGGGCCGCGACGCCAGCGCCCCCTTCGCAACCCACAGGTCGCCGCCGGCGGACCAGATGGCGAGCGCCTGCTTGGCGAAGGCCTGGCGCCAGCGCGGCGATTCGGCGCTGCCGCGGTCGACGATGTCGATGACCGCGGGGAGACGCTCCCGATCGCTGTACGCCAGGATGCCTTTGGTGCTGATCGGATGGAATGGAAAATTCCACGGGAACGCGAACACGTCGTCCTGGATCAGCACGGTGGCGATGTGGCTGTGCGGTTTCCACAGCGGCTGCAATGCCTGAATGTTCGCGGCCACCCGGTTCTGGCGCTGCGCGAGCGTCGTCTTCGCCATCGCGCCGGCGTTGAAGTAGACCACGGCGATGAGCCACACCGCGGCCGCGGCGCGGGATAAAAGCGCGTACGGGGCCGCCGATAAAACGCAGGCGAGCGCCAGGAACAGCGCCGGGTAGAGGGGCAAATAACGCTCCATGTCCCCGCCCTGCCAACGCCAGGCGAAGACCATGACCGGAAGGGCGCTCGCCGCCAGAAAGAGAAAAAAACGCCGTCCTTTCTCCGAACCGAGCAGAGCGGCGAGCCAAACCGCCAGGCAGGCGTAAAAGAGCAGAAATTTGCCCAGACTGAAGCGCAGAAGATCGGCGAACGAGACGGGATTGTACGGATCGTGCAGCAGGTAGCGTTTGAAGAGGACGCCGTCGTTCCCCATGTTGATGAACGAGCGGGCAAAGCCGAAAACCATCCGGTTGAAGCCGTTGATGTGGGTGATGCTCTGCCCGCCTGCCAGCGCCCATTCCTTGAAGCCGGCGACGTCGTGAATGCCGTTAAGCGCGGCCACCGCGCCGAAGAACAGCGCGGTGGCCAGACCGAACGCCACGGCGGCGCCGAGCGCGACGCGCGCGCGCCGGGCGCTCCAGCCGAAGATCAACAGCGTGGAGACGAGCACGGCCGGAATCGTCAAGACATACGGCACCCACAACCCCACGGCGCCACTGAACGCCAATCCCGCCGCGACGCCGCCCGCGACGGCGTGCCGCTCTTTGTCTTCTTCCCGGAACAAGAGCCATAGACCCAAAAGGACGAGAGCGAGCCCCGGGATATACGAGCACCCGGTCTGGGCGAAATTCAGAAAGCCCTGCGTGAAGATGAACGCCGCCGTCACGAAGGCCGCCACCCGGGCGCGCCGCGCGACGCGGAGCGAGAGGCTGTAAACCAAAACCGCGCTCAGCAGCCCCGCGAGCCAGCCGAGCGCGACCAGGGTGAAAATCGTGCCGGTGCGGGCGTCGAGACCGGTCAACGGCTGGAGCAGCGCCGCCGCTTTCCATCCCAGCAGCAGCCACAACGGATGGCCGAAGTCGAACAATCTGCCGAACAGGATCAGGTTCGCGTACGCCCCCGTGTCGCCCATGTAATAGGCGTCCGTCATCGAGGTGACGGCGACGTAGGCCGCGATAATCGCGCCGTAACCGCGGAGCCACTTTCCCAGCGCCGCCGTTGCGGATCGATCCGTCCGCGCCGCCGGAGCGGCGGCGCCTGAAAGCCCCATCGACGTCGACTCAGCCATGGCTCGGGCTCCCGTCGCGCTCCTCGCGGCGGCGCGCGCCGACCGTCGAGAACGGTCGCGGCCAGACGGGCTTGTTGGCGCGCTCCATGAGGCCTTCGCTCATTAACTGCAGCTTGTAATCCAGCTCCTGGAAGCGGCGCGTGATGGTGTGGACGATGACGCCCGCGATGATGAACAGCGTCCCGGCCGAGACGAGTCCCACCGCGAGCACCGCGGAGGGGAGGCGCGCCACCAGGCCGGTTTTGAGATACTCGACGATCACGGCCAAGCCCGGCACGAAGCCGGCGATGATCAGCGCCAGGCCGGCGGCGCCGAAGAACGTGAGCGGCTTATAGTCGCGGAAAAGCGCCAGAATCGTATTCAAGATGAGAACCCCGTCATGGACGAGGCGTATCTTCGAGAAACTTCCCTCCGGGCGCACGCCCAAATCGACCGGTACTTCGACGACCCGATGGCCCCGCTGCAGCGCCTTGATCGTCAGCTCGGTCTCGATCTCGAATCCCCGCGCAAACAGAGGCACATCCTTGACGAACTTGCGGTTGAAGGCGCGGTAGCCCGACAGGATGTCGGTCAGCCGCACATGGAAGAGCCGGTTCAGGATCGACAGGAACAGGCGGTTGCCGAATTGATTGAGCCAGCGAAAGCGGCTGTTCGATTGCTGGTGCAGCCTCGAGCCCACCACCATGTCGGCCTCGTCGTTCAGGATCGGCTCGATCAGGGCATGGACCGAAGGCGGCGGATAGGTTCCGTCGCCGTCCACCATGACGAAAATGTCCGCGTCGAGCCGATGGAACATCGACTGAACGACGTATCCTTTTCCCTGACGCTTTTCGCGCAGCAGCGTGGCGCCGGCGTCGAGCGCCTTCTCCGCCGTTCGATCGGCGGAGTTGTTGTCGAAGACGCAGATCGTCGCGTCCGGCAGCTGGGCGCGGAAATCGCGGATGACGTCGCCGATCGTGAGCTCTTCGTTGTAGCAGGGGATGAGCACCGCGATCGACGGCGCAGTTTCCGGCGGGGCATTCGACAAGGGCTCCTGGACGATTCTTTCCGGCAACATGGAAGTACCTCCTAAATTCTCTGGTGGACGCGACGGCCGGGCCGTCACTCTCGTTCGACTAGAGCGATATCCCTATCGCGGAAGATCAGCCGCTCCCCCCGCTCGCGAAAAATAAGGCCGGCGGGCCCGGCCGGACCGAGGAGCTGCGAGACCTCCGGGCAAGCCGCCGACGGGTCCTCCACGGGGTAGAGCAGCGTGACGATGCGGAGCGGCAGGCGGGCCGCTGCCGAGCAGATCAGGACCGGGGCGGGCTGCCGTTGGCCGTAGGCCGGAGAGACCCAGCCTTGGATCGGTGCCCGAAGGCCCTCGATGACATCCATGGTGAGCGGAGCCGCGGCAAAAGGCCGGACGAGCAGCGCGTGGCCGCGCTCGCCGCGCGCGCGCGCCCAATGGTTCGGTTCCAGGGCGACCCGGAGCGCGGCGAATTGAAACCTGAGCGCGATGCGATGCTCCGCGGCGCCGTCGAGGTCGTCGACGATCGCCCAGTAGCGCGGCTTGACGAACGCCACGCGGCGCCGGTGCGTCACCGGATCGGCGAGGTCGCGATAGGCGTCGTGCTCGGCGGCGGCGTAGTCGAACGCTTTCGTCGAGAGCCAGCGCGTGAGGCGCGCCGCCGGCTGCGTCTTCCAATTGAACGACCCGGCGGCCGTCGCCTGGCTCCGGCCGTCGATCGTGACGGTGCTGTGCGCGCTCGTGCCGCGGAAGAATTCGCGCCATTCCGGCTTGCCCGTATAAACGTAGGTGCCCGGATCGACGATGTAGGGCTCGCCGAAAACCGAGCACTGAATGCCAAGGAGGTCGGCGTGGCCGTGGCCGGACTTGGGTGCGCTCACCGGTCCCGCGTCGAAGATCATCTGGTGCGCGTCGCGGCCCCAGTCGCTCCGCATGACGGCGTAGCCGCCGTCGGTGAAAACCCGCGACGGCGCCGCTTTGGGCGGCAGGGGATCGAGCGCCTGATACGTTTTCAAGCCGGGCGCGCCGAGCAGCCATAAAAGCTCCG
>DASWFA010000210.1:0-2453 GCA_036394475.1 Binatia bacterium | reverse complement strand
AAGAGAAGACGACCAGGACCCCCTGGGGCTCGTCGGCGGCGACCAGCGGCGCGATCAGGAGAGAGCGCGCCTGGATCTTCCCGCGCAGGCTCTTGCCGATCGCCGGGGCGATATCCGGCGAGGGCATCGTGAGCGTCTTGCGCCGGTCGAGGGAGCGGCGCAGCAGCTCCGGATGGCCGAAAAAATGCCGCAGCTCGTCCAGCTTCGATTTGGCGTAGCCGACCTGCGATTCGAGGACGAGCGCGCCGTCGGACCCGGCCAGGTAGACGATGCCCATGGAGAGGCCGGCGGCGTCGAGGATGCGGGCCAGCGCCTCGTCCAGCGCCGCCCGCAAGGGCAGCTTTTTATTCAGCGTCTCGGTGATGCTCGCCATCACGGCGAGCTGCGCTTTCTCCTCCGCCGCGTGGCGGATCAAATCGCCGTTGCGCAAGCTTTGCTGCTCGAGCTGGCTCACGATGCGTTGAAGGTAACGATCCTTTAAATTTTCGGAGTCCGCCGCCGGCCTGGGGTGGGAGCGCCGGCTGAGGGCCGCGCGCAGCGCCTTGACGACGTCCTTCAAATCGGGAGTGCGCCCCACGAACGCGTCGGCCCCGACTTTCGCCGCCAGCTCGCGGTCTTCGTCTTCGATAAAAGGCGCGGTCGAGGAGGTGATGACGATGGGGAGCGCCGCGTACCTCCGGTCTTTGCGGAGCGTGGTGCACAGATCGAAGCCGTTCATTCCCGGCATGATGAGATCGGTCACCACGGCGTCGGGCCTGGACCGCTGGATCGTCTCCCAGGCGTCTTGTCCGTCCTTGGCCGTGGTCACCGTGAATCCCTGCGCTTCGAGCAGAAGCTTTTCGAGCTTGAGCTCGATCGGATCGTCGTCGACCATCAGGACTTTGATTTTTTCCCTGGCCTTGGCCCTGCCGGCCCCCGTCGCGAGATAGCGCTCGATGGTCTGGAGCAGGCGCGACGGCTCGACGGGCTTGAAGAGGAAGTCGGTGAACGCGCCGTTCAGCGTGCGCGCCTCCTCCAGCCTGGACATCAGGCCGGTGCACGCCAGAATGGGTATCCGCCGCGCCCCCAGCGATTTGCGCAGCTCTGTCACCAGGTCGAGACCGTCGACGTCCGGCAGCAAGAGGTCTTGCAGGATCAAGTCGGGGGGAGTTTTTTTGACCAGGCGCACGGCGGTCTTGCCGTCCGGCGCCTCCAGCACTCCGTAGCCCGCCGACTCCAGCGCGAGCCGCATCATCTTGAGCGTGATCGCGTTGTCTTCGACGATTAAAACGACGGGCTTTTTCGCGACCGTTCGGCTCATAAATCCTATTCGGCCGTTTCTCCCCGCTTGAGATATTCCGCGACCAGCCGGGGCAGGGTGCGCGTGTCCACCGGCTTGGCGATATAGCCGTCGCAGCCCGCGTCCAGCGCTTTCTGCTCGTCGCCTTTCATGGCGAAGGCGGTGAGCGCGGCGATAATGATGCCGCGGGTCCTGGCGTCCGACTTGAGCCGGCGGGTGAGCTCGAGGCCGTCCATGCCGGGAAGCTGGATGTCCATGAGAATGAGCCGGGGGTGGAACGCCTTCAGCGCTTCGAGCGCCTCTTCCGCGTCCGTGGCCGTCCGGACGTCGTACCCTTCGCCTTGCAGCAGGACGCGCAAGAGCTTGAGATTGGTCGGATTGTCGTCCACGATCAGGATCGGCTCGCCTGTCATGGGTTCACTCATTTATAGACTCTGCGTCCGGGCGCCGCGGCAGAGTGGCGAAGAAAGTGCTTCCCACCCCCGGCGTGCTGGTCACGCCGACGCTGCCGCCCTGAGCCTCGACGATCTTCTTGGTTAGGGCTAGACCCAGGCCGGTGCCTTGGAATTTCCTGGCGAGCGTTGCGTCGAGCTGCTGAAACTCAAGGAACAGACTCGCAATATCGCCGGGCGCGATGCCGAAGCCGGTGTCCTCCACTTCGAGGCGAAAGGCGCGCGGCCCATGCGGCAGCGCGCGCACCGCGATCCGGCCGCCCTCGGGAGTGAACTTGATGGCGTTGGATAGATAGTTGTAAAGGACCTGCTTGAACTTGGCGGGATCGAGCGCGACGGAGCCGATCTCCGGCTTCACATCAATCTCGATCTTCAATTCCTTCTTGGCCGCCAACGTGCGCACGATATCGCAGGCCTCCCGTAGGAGCTTGCCGATCTCCACCGGCTCGGGCTGGAATTCCAGCTTGCCGGCCTCGACCTTGGCCAGATCGAGCACATCATTGATGAGCTGCAAGAGGTGCCTGGCGCTGACGAGGATATCGCCGAGATATTCCTTGTGCGGCTCGGATACCGGCCCGAGCTTCTCGTCGTGCATCATCTCGGCGAAACCGATGATGCCGTTGAGGGGGGTTCGTAGCTCGTGCGACATATTCGCGAGGAACTCGCTTTTCATCCGGTTGGCCTTTTGAATGAGCCGGTTTTGGCGTTGCAGGTCCTGATAG
>DASWFA010000209.1:0-3121 GCA_036394475.1 Binatia bacterium | reverse complement strand
ATTTGTGAAGCAGGTCGTCGCCGGCAAATAGCAACACCCTTGCCGCGAAAAATATCATGCACACCAACCGTCTCATCCACGAGAGCAGCCCCTATTTGCTCCAACACGCGCACAACCCGGTCGATTGGCACCCGTGGGGCGAGGAGGCGTTCGCCCGGGCGAAGGCGGAAAACAAGCCGGTGCTTTTGAGCATCGGCTACTCCGCCTGCCACTGGTGCCACGTGATGGAGAAGGAGTCGTTCGAGAACGAAGCGATCGCCCGGCTGATGAACGAGAGCTTCGTCAATATAAAAGTCGACCGCGAAGAGCGGCCCGACCTGGACGAGGTTTATATGAGCGCCGTGCAGATGCTCACCGGGCGCGGCGGCTGGCCGATGACGGTTTTTTTAAACCCCGAGGGCAAGCCTTTTTTCGGCGGCACCTACTTCCCGCCGGAGGACCGCCACGGCATGCCGGGCTTTCCCAAGGTGCTGCAGGCGATCGCCCAGGCCTATCGGGAAAGGGCCGGAGAAGTCGCCCAGAGCGCCGAGCAGATCCACGCGGCGATGAACCGGGTCGGCGGCGCCGCCGAGAGCGGGCGGGCCTTCGCGCCCGAGATCGTCGTCGAGAGCGCGGAGAGATTGTCCCAGGCCTACGACCCGGAATACGGCGGCTTCGGCCAGGCGCCGAAGTTTCCCAACGCCGGGGTCTTCGAGCTCTATCTGCGCGCCCATCGGAAGACCAAGCGCGGCCGGTTTTTGGAGATGATCGAGCACACCCTCCGGTCGATGGCCGAGGGCGGCATCTACGACCACCTGGGCGGCGGCTTTCATAGATACTCCGTCGACGCCAAATGGCTCGTGCCCCATTTCGAGAAGATGCTCTACGACAACGCCCAGCTCGTCGGCATCTACGCCGAGGCGTTCACGATCACGGGCGCGCCGCTGTTCAAGAAAGTCGTCGCGGAGACGGTGGCCTACCTGCTCCGCGAGATGCTCCATCCGGAGGGCGGGTTTTATTCGACCCAGGACGCCGACAGCGAGGGCGAAGAGGGCCGGTTCTTCGTCTGGACCGAGGCGGAGATCAATCAGATTCTCGGCGAGGACGCCGGGACGATCTTCGGCCGCATTTACGACGTGAGCGAGCTCGGCAACTTCGAGGAGAAAAACATTCTCCATCCGATCCTGACCGTGGCGCAGGCGGCGGCGCTTTTCAAGAAAGACCCCGGCCAAGTCGAGCAGCTGGTCGACGCGGCGCGGGCGAAGCTCTTCGCCGAGAGGGAAAAGCGGGTGAAGCCCTTCCGCGACGAGAAGATCCTCGCCTCGTGGAACGGCCTCATGCTCTCGGGACTCGCCGCGGCGGGCAAAATCCTCGACGACCCGGCGCCGCTCGAAGCGGCGCGGAAAACCGCGGACTTTATCTTCGAGCGGATGTTCCGCGACGGCTTTCTCCTGCACTCCTACAAAGACGGGCGGGCGAAGCTCTTGGGCTACCTCGACGACTACGCTTTTCTGGCGGCCGGCCTCCTCGATCTGTACGAAGCGACGCTGGAGCGGGCCGGCCTGGAGCGGGCGGTCGGGCTCGCCGAGACGATGGTCCGCGAGTTCTGGGACGAAAAGGACGGCGGCTTTTTCTATACGGGGAAAGCGCACGAAGCGCTCGTCGCCCGCACCAAGCCCGCCTTCGACGGCTCGGCGCCGTCGGGCAACGCCGTCGCCGCCGAGGTCCTGCTCCGGCTCTACCATTACACCGGCAGGGAAGATTACTTAAAGAAAGCGGAAAAGATCCTGCGCCTCCATTACGACGCCATGGAGCAGCAGCCGTTCGGCTTCGCCCGCATGCTCGGAGCGCTGGACTTTTACCTGGAGAAGCCGAAGGAGATCGTCCTGGCGGGGCGGAAAGACGATCCGGGCGTGGCCGATCTGCTGAAAAAGATCCACTCGCTCTATCTGCCGAACAAGACGCTCCAGCTCGTCGCCCCGGACGAGCCGCGCGAAAATATCCCGCCGCTGTTGGAGGGCAAAGGCCAGCTCGGCGGCCGGCCCACGGTCTACGTCTGCCATCGATTTACCTGCGCGCCGCCGGCGACCGAGTGGAAGGACCTGGAGCCGCTGCTGCAATAAATTTTATTTCCCGCCGATCCCCAATTCTTTCCGCACCTCATTCAGCAGCGTGAAGTCGGTCAGGTCCGCGGGCGTGACCGTCTTGCTGTTCGGCCCGCGCCGCTGGTTCAGCTGATCGATCAGGGCCTGCAGCGCGGCGGGCTCGATGCCGCCGTCGATGGAAAAGTTCGGCAGCATGATGTCGTACGAGCGCTCGGCCAGGTCGCGGTCGAGCGTGAGCCATTCCATCGCGACCGCCACCGACTCCTCGCGGCGCTCTTTGAGGAACCTGAGGCCCTTGAGCATCGCGCGCAGGACCTTCTTCGCCTCCTCGGGTTTTTCTTTTACCCGGCGCTCCAGCGTGGCGACGCCGACCGCCGGCAGCGCCAGCAGGTCGGAGGAAGAGCCCAGGCTGCGGAAGCCGGCGCGCTCGGCGAGGAAGTTGTTGGGCGCCGTCAACACCGTCCCGTCGATCGCGCCGGCGCGGAGCTGCTCGAGGCGGAGCCGCGCGTCGCCGACGGAAAGGATCGTCAGATCGGTGCTCGGGTTGAGGCCGTTTTTACTGAGGACGATGAGCATCCGCTGGTGCGACGCGCCGCCGAAGCCGCTGACCGCGACCCTTTTGCCCTTCAGATCGGCGAACGAGCGGACTTCGGGCCGGACCATGAGAAAGTCCGGGTTGTTTTTGATCACGCCGGCGATCACCTTGGCCGGCAGGCCGCCCATGATGCCGCCGACGACCGTGGTCACCGAGGTGAGATAGCCCATGCTGCCGGAGGCGAGCGCCGCCGCCAGGATGTTCGACCGGGCCTGAACCACTTTGACGTCGAGCCCTTCGCTCTTGAAAAGACCCTTCTTGAGCGCGATATGCGTCGGCAGCTCCGTGAGGGCCCGGCTCGGATATCCCATGATGACTTCTTCCAAGCCGGCTTGCGCGGCGTGCGCGGTTCCGGAAAAAATCAGACCGATCAGACCGATCCAACCGATCAGTCCGATAACTCCGACAACAAGCTGTTTCATCCCGTTGCTCCCGACTGGTT
>DASWFA010000208.1:0-1889 GCA_036394475.1 Binatia bacterium | reverse complement strand
CAGGCCGCGGAAAAGCGCGCCCGTCGTCGTTAATCGCCCGCTTCTACTGGCCGCAGCAGTTCTTGTACTTCTTGCCGCTGCCGCAAGAACAGGCCTCGTTCCGCCCCGGCTTCTTTTCGACCCGCTGCGGCGCCGGCGGATGCAGCAGGCGCTCCAGGTCGGCCACATCCTCGGGCTGGTCCGGCTCCAGCGCGGCCTTGAAGCTCCACCCGTTTTTGTTAAACAGCGCGGTCACTTCTTTCAATCTTTTTTCGGTCCGCACCCGGACGTTGGCCGGATTCTTCTCGGTGCCGAGCCGGACGGACTTATGGATATCGACCTTTCTCAGCCGGTTCGCCTCGTCGACCCGGCTTTTCATCCGGCCGATATCGGTGATCTTGTTGCCCATGGGATGATTATTTCAAATATCGCGGCACATAGATAGCGAAATTAGAGGCATGAGGCGCGGGGGAAGAGGCGGAGAAACCGCGCGGGAAATCAAATAAATTATTTCCCGCGCGCCATGCGCTCGACGTCCTCGATCGACGGGCCGTCGAGGCGGAAGGAGCGGTGCGCGCGCCACTCCAACGCTTCGAATTTGCGGGCGCCGTTAGCGTGGTGCGGGTCGGTCGCCGCGAGGCGCTCGGCGGCATTCTTATTTTCCGCCAGCATGACGTAAATCCCGTAGAGGCTGTCCGTAGTCGGGCCGGAAAAAAGCAGCCGCCCGGCGCGGTGCTGGTCGTCGAGCCATTTGCGATGGGCCTCGACGCTCTGTTCTTTCTCTTTGTCTTTTCCCGGCAGCGAGCGCGAGAGCACGATGTACCACATAAAATATTTTCCTTTACGCCTTTGGGGCGATCGCCACGCCGCGCACGCCGGCCTTCTCGATCGCCCGCGCGACGAAGCCGGAGGCCTTCACGTCCTCGATGAATTCGCTCAAATATTTCAGTCCCTCGGCGCGCCCTTTGGCGATGCCGACCGCCTGGCCGATCGCCATGAAGCGGCCGTCGAGGACGCGCGAGCCGGGGAGCTTCGCCGAGTTCGTGATCAGCGTCTGCTTGACGCCCGCCAGCGCCTCCACCTTGCCCTCCACCAGGAGATCGAACGCCGCCATCGGCGTCGGCGTCTTGACGGTCTTGGCGTGCTTCAAGCTGCGGCTCAAGTAAAGCTCGTAAGCGGCGCCCTGCGCGAGCGAAATCCGCACCCCGTTGCCGTCGACGTCGGCTATCGCCTTCAGCGGCGAGCCGGGCGGGACGAGGTAGCCGCCTTCGATCTCCACATAGGGCGCGGTGAAGCCGATCTCCCCCTGGCGTCCCGGATCGACCGCGAGAAAGGCCACGTCCCATTCGCCCTTTTTTAGTCCGTCGACCATCTTCCCCGCCGCGTCGTACTCGACCATCTCCACCGGCAGGCCGGTGCGCGCGCCGATCTCCCGAGCCAGATCGACGGCGACGCCGCTCAACTCTCCGGTCGCCGGGTCTTTCCGCGCCAGCACCGGGTTGGCGTGATTGATGCCGAAGCGCATCTTGCCCGTCGGCGCGAGCTCGGAGCGGAGAGTAGGGGAGATGGACATGGGAACCTCCTGGGAATGTGGTGAGTTGAAATTACTTGAGGGAAGGGGAGGGGTCAAGGGAGGGTAAATAGAGGTGGACAATCCCCTTCGTCCATGAAATATAACGGCCTACATTTGGGCAATAGGAGTTTGCATGAAAAAGCTAATCATCCAGTTCCAGACGGCGATGCTGACGGCGATGTTTTTTTTCGTCGCGGGCGCGGCGGTTCAGGCGGCGTCGAGCGGCCTTACGTTCACGGCGCCCAAGCTGCCTCCGGGAAATGCGGGGGTCGCGTATGGTCCGAATGGCCAGGGCATTTCATTTTGCCTCCCGGCGCCGACTCAGGTTTCGGATTTG
>DASWFA010000207.1:0-3115 GCA_036394475.1 Binatia bacterium | reverse complement strand
TTTTCCCGCCCCATCTTGCCGACGAACACGATCCGGGCGACGTTCTGCTCGTCGGCGTAGCGCCACAACCTCTCGGTCTCGACCTTGAGCCCCGCGGCGGGGCTCAAGAGAAAGACCGCGCCGCGAAACGCCCGCATGGAGCTCATCGCGTCGGGCAGGAAAGGCGCGTAGCCGGGCGTGTCGACCAGGCAAAAGTTGTATTTCTTCCAGGCGAGCGAATGGAGCGCCGTCGAGAGCGAGATGTGCCGGTGCGTCTCTTCCGGCTCGAAATCCAGCACCGAGGTCCCGTCCGCGACCTTGCCCATGCGCGGCGTCGCCCCGGCGGCGAACAGCATCGCCTCCCCGAGCGAGGTCTTTCCGGCGCCGCCGTGTCCGAGAATGCCAACATTGCGCAGCTTGTCCAATTCGATCATCGCCGGGACCTCCTTTAGGGTTAGTGGATTTTATTGGGCTCTTTTTTTCACGTCCTGCAACGAATTTCGCCCGTGGATGATCCTGAGACCCTCGAGGGTGAGGAACTCGTCCACGTCCTCGATGAGCGCGCACTCCGGCGCGATCACGCGCGCCAGCCCGCCGGTGGCGATCACCCGAGCCCGGGTGGGGCTCTCCTTCTGCATCCGCTCGACGATGCCGTCCACCAGGCCGACGTAGCCGTAGAAGACGCCGGCCTGGATCGAATGGACGGGAGTCTTGCCGATGATATCCTTTGGCTTGACGATCTCCACCCGGGGGAGCTTGGAGGCGCGCTGGAACAGCGCCTCGACCGAGATCAACAGGCCGGGCGCGATCGCCCCGCCGACGTACTCGCCTTTCTTGGAGACGAAATCGAAAGTCGTCGCGGTGCCGAAATCGACCGCGATGCAGCAGTCGTGGTAGCGCTCGTAGGCCGCCACGCCGTTGCAGATGCGGTCCGCGCCGACTTCCTTGGGATTTTCGTAGAGGATCGGCATGCCGGTCTTGACGCCCGGGCCGACGATCAGCGGGGCGAGGCCGAAGAGCCGCTCGCCCAGCTCCTGGATCATGGTCATCATCGGCGGGACGACCGAGGAGACGACGACGGCGTGGATCTGATCGCAGCCGATGCCCTGGGCGGAAGCGAGCTGCGAGATGATGACGCCGTACTCGTCGGCGGTGCGCTCGGGCTGGGTGAGCAGGCGCCAGTGCGTGACCAGCTCCGGCCCGTCGTAGATGCCGAGCACGATGTTGGTGTTGCCGATGTCGATCGCTAAAAGCATGTCGTTCACGGCTCGAGCGGGATCACGTCCCCGGCGATCACCCGAGTGAGCGCGCCGCCCTCTTCCTCGACGATCAGGGCGCCGTCGGCGTCGATTCCCCGGGCGGTTCCGCCCAGCTGCCGGTCGCCCATCTCGACCCTGACCCTCCGCCCCTTGAGCTCGAAGAAGGCCTCCCAGCGCCCGGCGATCCCGGGGAAGCCCCGCTCTTCTAGTTCCCCATAGCACCTGTCGAGGCTCCGAATCAATTCCCTTGTGAAGGCCGCCCGGTCGACGGCCTTTTTAGTCAGCATGAGGAGCGAGGTGGCGGTGGCGCGGATCTCCTCGGGGAGCGCGGACTCCGGCAGGTTGAGGTTGACGCCGATGCCGATGACGACGAAGTCAAGCCGCTCCGCGCCGGAGGAGGATTCGGTCAGAATCCCGGCGAGCTTTTTTCCCCCGACCAGGATGTCGTTGGGCCATTTGATCGCCGGCGGCGCGCCGAGAAACGACTGGACGGTCTCCGCCAGGGCGACGGCGGCCATGAGCGTCAAACGGGGCGCCTGGGCCGGCGGGAGCCTGGGCTTCAAGACGACCGAGAGATAGAGGTTCAGGCCGGGGGGCGAGAACCAGCTCCGCCCGAGGCGGCCCTTGCCGCGCGTCTGGCATTCGGCGATGACGACTTCGCCTTCCTCCCCGCCCGCTTTGGCGAGATGGAAAGCGTATTGGTTGGTGGAGTCGAGCTCGGGGAAGTAGTGGATCCTTTTGCCGAGGCGCGCGGACTCAAGCCCCTTCTGGATCTCTTCCGGCTCCAGCGCGTTCAACTCCGGCATTGGGCTCTGTTTGATCTATTTGGACCTATTTGATGGTGGCGATCTTCATGTTGAAATCGACGGCCGGGGCCGAATGGGTCAGCGCGCCGCTGGAAATGAAGTCGACGCCGGTGGCCGCCACCTCGCGCAGCGTGTCGATCGTGATGCCGCCCGAGGCCTCGATCCAGACGCGCTTGTTCGCTTCCTTGACCGCCGCCGCCATCTGCGGGACGCTCATGTTGTCGAGCATCACCACGTCCGCGCCCGCCGCGATCGCCTCGCGCACCTCGTCCATGTTGGTGCATTCGACCTCGATCTTGGCCATGAAGGGCGCGTGGCGCCGCACCTCCCGGACCGCGCCGGTGATCGAGCCGGCGGCGGCGATGTGGTTGTCCTTGACGAGCGCCGCGTCGTAGAGGCCGAAGCGGTGGTTGGTCGCGCCGCCCATGCGCACGGCGTATTTTTCCAGCGTGCGGAAGCCGGGCGTGGTCTTCCGCGTGTCGATGACCTTGCAGGGAAAGTCCTTGACCGCGTCCACGTAGCGCCGCGCCAGCGTCGCCGTCCCGGAAAGGCGCTGGAGGAAGTTGAGCGCCGTGCGCTCGCCCAGAAGCAGCGCCCGCACCGGCCCTTCGGCCTCCGCCACCACGTCGCCGCGCTTGACCGCGTCGCCGTCGCGGGCGAGGCAGCGCACGCGGACGTCCTTGTCCAACAGGCAGAAGACCTTCTCGATCACGATGAGGCCGGCGACCACGCCGTCGCGCTTGGCGCGGAAGCGGCCGATGCCCCGGGCGTCCGGCGAGACCGTGCTCATGGTCGTGATGTCGCCGGGACCGATGTCCTCTTCCAGCGCCGACCGGATGAGCTCTTCGACCTGCGGAGTGATGAGAATGTCCATGGCTTTAAGATTTCGCTCCCGTCTGTTCGATCTCGCCGAGCCGGCCGAGGCTCAGGTTCAAGGTCCGAATCTTGTCCTCGAACTCCTCCGCCTTCTCCTTCTCGCGGCGGACGACCTCTTCCTTCGCCTTGGCGATGAAGTCGCCGTTGTCGAGCTTGCGCCGGACCCGGGCGAGCTCCTCCTCGACCTTGGCGAGC
>DASWFA010000206.1:0-2113 GCA_036394475.1 Binatia bacterium | reverse complement strand
CCCGCGGTAGCAATACGCGCTCAGCCCGAAAAAAATAATCACCGCCGCGCCGTCGATGCGGATCTCACGAAACGACGCGGGGCCCATGAGGTTTCTCGTCAGCCACTGCTCGTGCATGCTGTCGGGATCGATCACGCGCTTGCCGAGCCTCTGAAACAGGCTCCGCGGCAGGAAGAACAACAGGGGAGTAAGAACCTCGGACAGATAGAGGCCGCCCAAGATCTGGCCGAAATGTCTCAGCCCGGCCTTCCATCTCGAGGTCTTTTCGGGATCGTAGACCTCGGTTCCTCTTTCCTTCAGCGACCGGTTGAATTTGTGGTGCGAGAGATGCGTCAGGCGCAGCAGGCGAAAAGGGGAGCCGAATAAAACCGCGAGCAGCCTGCCCGCCGCCGTATTGACCCGCCGGGAAGGGTCCAGCAGGTCGTGGATCGATTCGTGAATCAAGGCCCAGAAGGAATTGTTCAGGGCGGCGAAGGGAAGGAGAATCAGGGCCCACCACAGGCTCCTCGGCAAACCGTAGACGGGCAGGATGAAAAACTGGCCCACGTTCACCAGGACGTGGGCCGCCGCGAGGCTGAAATTGAGGGCGGCGAGTCCCGCGACATCGGTGGATCGCTGGGGTATCGCGCGCGCGCTTGCTGGACCAGGCATGAACAATCTCCGGGTATTTTTTTTCGGCGTCTTGCCGCCGCGTTTACTCCATCGGCCGGCCGTCGCCGCGTTTGAAAACCAGGCCTTCCATGACTCTCCCGGCCTGCACGGTCGCCGTCCAGCGCGGCGCGAATTTCAGGAAAGCGACCAGCGCCCGATTGTGCCACCCGGTAACGACGGAAGATTTCTTGCCGAGTTTCTTGAGCCCCGCGGCGACCACGGGCCCGACCGGCATGGCCGCCACGGCTTTCATCCCGGCGACCTCGTGGAATTCCGTGCTCGTTACCCCGGGACAGAGCGCCAGGACGTCCACTCCTTCTCTTTTCAGCTCGTAGCGGAGCGACTCGGCCAAAAAGAGCTCGTAGGCCTTGCTCGCCGCGTACGTGGCCTCGAACGGCGTCGCGAGGTAGGCGCTCACGGACGATACGAAGATGATCCCGCCCCTTTTTCGCTGCGCCATTTTGCGGCCGAACTCGTGGGTCAGGATGAGCGGCGCGCGGCAGTTGACGTCCAGCAGCGCCGCCTCCTTTTCCATGTCGTGGTCGAGAAAATTTCCCGCCAGACCGAAGCCGGCGTTGTTGACGAGAAGCCCCACCTCGACCGACCGGCTCGCGGCGAGGATGTCCGCGAGGAAGCCGGGCCGGGACAAATCCGCGCGCACGGCGCGCACCTGGATCTTGTTTTTCTCTTCGAGCTGCTGCGCCAGACGATCGAGCCGCGGCTTGCGCCGGGCCGCCAGGATCAGGTTCAGGCCCGCTTCCGCCAGCTGTACGGCGAACTCGGCGCCGATGCCGGAGGAGGCCCCGGTGACGAGCGCCCAGGGCCCATACCGTTCTTTAAAAGTCGCGATCATTTTTCGAGCGCCCCGCGGCGCCCGCACAGCCCCATGCCGGCTCAAAAAGGCACAGGACGGCGCGCGCCGCTTGGTGGCGACCCGAATCTACTTCAGTAGTGTTGCCCGACTCTTTCCCGGGGATTACATTCCTGAAAGGTTCCCGGCCGAAGAATTCAACCGGCGGGAAGGGGGGAGCTGGGGAGATAAAGCGTGAAGGCGGAGCCGACGCCGGGCTCGCTCTGAACCCCGACGCGGCCCCGGTGGGCCCGGACCACGGCCTCCACCAGGCTCAGGCCCAGCCCGAGCCCGGGCTGCGAGCGGCTCGCGTCGCCGCGATGGAGGCGGTCCCAAATCTTGGAGATTTCCGCGGCGGGAATTCCCGAGCCGTTGTCCGCGACGCGGATGACGATCTGCCCGTCCTGCTCGTGCGCGTCGATGGCCACGCTCGCCTTGGGGCCGCTGTATTTGACGGCGTTGTCGAGCAGGTTGGCCAGCACCTGGCGCATGCGGTTCAAATCGGCGGTGATGCGGATGTGCTTCGGGCAGTCGAACGATACCGTGATGTCCTTGTCCTCGGCGACGTGCTCGTAGAGCTCGACGATCTCCTCGATCAGGTTCGAGACGTTG
>DASWFA010000205.1:0-2653 GCA_036394475.1 Binatia bacterium | reverse complement strand
GCTGTCGTGGAACATCAGGCCGAGATAGAGGATCTCGATTTTTTCCGTCTCGCGGGCGAGCTGGGTGAGCAGCGGCAGCTGCTCGCGGAACTCGCCGGCCTTGAGCCGCTCCAGCTCCCGCACCAGGCGGAGCGAATGCTGGTCCACGGTGTAGATGTGGTAGAGATCGTGCAGCGCCATGCACAGCAGCCGGCCGAATTCGGGAATGAAGGCGCCGAGCACGCCGGCGCGGTGCATCTCCATGAGCGTCTCGTAAACGCGCTCTTTATAGCGGAGGATATCCAGAAACAGGGCATTGACCGCCGGGCTCAGGCGGAAATCGTCGTCGATCAGGTCGAGCTGCCGGCGCACCAGCTCGCGGGTCTCGTGGCTCAGCTCGACTTTGTTTTTTTGCGCGTCGGAAAAGATCGCCATCATATTTTCCGGCTGCGAGCGGAAAGTGGACGGATCGGCGGCCCAGAGCATGCCGCGGGAGATGCGCACCCCCCGCCGCGCCTCCTTCCCGGCCGCGCCCGCCGAGCGGCCGCGCCAGGTCCACTGCGCGGGCTCGCCGGGGTCGGTGAGCCGGTGGATGACGAGCGTGGAGATCCGGCTGATCTCGGAGGCTTCGAGGTAGTATTTGCGCATGAAGGCTTCCACCCCGCGCACCTTGCCGTCGTCCCGGAAGCCCAGCGCCTCGGCGACGATCTCCTGCTCCTCGAACGTCAGCTGGTCCTGGTGCTTCCGGGAGTGGAAGTGAAGCTCGTTGCGTATGCGAAAGAGAAAATCGCGCGCCGACTTGAGCGCGCCGAGATCGGCGTCCAGGATCACCCCGTGCGGGGCGAGATCGTCGAGCGCGGCGATGCGGCGCTTCATTTTGCCGATCCAGAGCGCCGTGTGGATGTCCCGGAGGCCGCCCTCGCTCTCCTTGATGTCGGGCTCGAGCAGGTAGACCGAGCCGCCGTAGCTTTCGTGGCGCTCTTCGCTCTCGGCCAGCTTCTCGCGGATAAAGCGCTCGCCGTTCTTCCGCGTCAGATCCTCCTCGACGGCCTTGTCGAAGTCGGCGTAGAGCGCCTGGTCGCCGCTCAAATAGCGCGCGTCGAGCAGCGAGGTGCGGATCTTCATGTCCTGGCCCGCCATACGCATCGACTCGGCGATGTTGCGCGTCGCGTGGCCGACGGTGAGGCCGGCGTCCCACAGCGTGTAGAGGACCTTCTCCGTGACCGCCTCCACGTAGGCCGTGGCCTTCCAGTGGTAAAGGAACAGGAGGTCGATGTCGGATTGCGGGTTCAATTCGCTCCGGCCGTAGCCCCCCTGGGCGGCCAGCGTCAGGCGCGGGTCGAGGCTGGGGTAGCGCAGGATGTAATCCTCGCTGGCGGCCTGGAAGATGCGGAAGATGAGACGGTCGATCAACGTGCTGTAGGCCGAGACGATCTCCTGCCCGCTGGCGCCGGCGCGGTGCCAATCCATCAAGAGGCTTCTCGACCGCTCGACGTAGGCGCGCGCTTCGCGCCCCGGCTGGCCGGACTCGGCCCAGCTGTCGTCCAACAGCAAGCGCGTGACTTCGGTTGCGTTCATCTATAGATTCTTCACCACCAGCGCGCTCTCCTGGTACTTTTTGATGCCGTCGAGGAGCGCGTCGACGATCGCGTCCTGATAGGCTTCTTTGGCGAGCGAGCGGGCTTCGCTCTTGTTCGTGACGAAAAACATCTCGACCAGCACGCTCGGCATGCGCGCCCCGACGAGAACGTAAAACTGGGCCTTTTTGACCCCGAGGTCTCTCACCTCACCATAGCGCCGGCCCACCTGCGACACAACGGAACCGTGCAGCCGGTGCGCCAGCGAGATGGAGTCCTCGAGCTTCAAATTCTGCACCATGTCGCTCAGGATGAACTGCAAATCGGATATTTTATCGCGCGCGACGCCGTTCTCGCGCGCCGCGAGCCGCACGGCGGCCTCGTCGTTGGTGTTGTCGAGGTAGTAGGTCTCGATCCCGCGCGCTTCCGGATTCGGGCTGGCGTTGACGTGCAGCGAGATGAAAAGATCGGCGTCCTCGGCGTTGGCGATCGCCGTCCGGTCGGGCAGCGGGATGAAGGTGTCGTCCTTGCGCGTGAGGAGCACCTCCACGCCGAGCTCTCTTTTGAGCCGCTCGGCGAGCTTTTTGGCGACGTTTAAGACAATGTCCTTCTCCGCGATCCCGTCGACGCCGACGGCGCCGGGGTCCCGGCCGCCGTGCCCCGGATCGAGAACGATCCTGCGGAGAGCCGGGAGCGGCGGCGGCTTGACCGCCCTGGGCGCCGGCGCCGCCGGCTCCGGCTTTTTCTCGACCAGGGCGACCTTTTCCGCGCTCCCCTGCCCCTGAATATCGATGACCAGGCGGTAGGGATCGGCCAGCACGGAAGTCCGGTAGTCGCCGAGGCCGTTCATGTCCAGGACCACGCGCACGACTTCGGGGCTGAACTGCGCGGCGCGCACCTGGCGCAGCAATCCCGATTGAACCACGAGCGGCTGCTTCGCCTCCGCGCCCAGCCGCGAGCCGGCGAGGTCCAGGTAGATCCGGTGCGGCAGCCCCCGGGAGGGATCTTCCGGCACGACGTGCGCCTCGTAGCGCACGTCGGAGGACAGCTCCAGCATCACGCGCGTGGAGCCCTCCGAAGCCGTGTAGCGGATTTGC
>DASWFA010000204.1:0-2809 GCA_036394475.1 Binatia bacterium | reverse complement strand
CCGTGGCCGCCGAGGCCGGCGACCCAGAAAAAACCGCCGACGGCCGGGTCGCGGCCGATGACGAAACGGCCGTCGGCCGAGAGCGTCCTGAACCCCGCCCAGTGACTCCGGATCGCCACGTCGGCGAGCTCGGGAAGATGGCGGCGGATTTTTTCGTAGAGCAGCTCGGTGGCGGATTCGTCGGTCGGCGCGTCGCACGGGGCCATCTCCTCCTGATCGCACGGGCAGAGCAGCAGGCCGCCGCCCTCCGGGCGAAAATAAAATTCGTGCGTGACGTCCCAGACGAAAGGCCACTTCCGATCCACCGAGGCGAGCGGCGCGGTGACGAAGAGATGGCGGCGGCACGGGGCGAGCGGCGCCTCCACGGCGCCCGCGAGCCGGGCGACCGCTCCGGCCCACGGGCCGGCGGCGTCGATCACATGCTCGGTTCGAATCGTTCCCTCCGGCGTCGCCACCCCCGCCACCCGGCCGGCGCGGGTCTCGATCGACCGGACCGGGGTGCGATAGCGGACCACGGCGCCCATCGATCGCGCGGCTTGGAGATAGCCGGTGAGCAGCGCGTGAATGTCCACCACGCCGTCGGTCGCCGACCATACCGCGCCTTCGAAGTCCGCGCCTTTCAGCGCCGGGACAAAATCGACGGCGCGCTCGCGCGGCCAGCACTCCACCGCCATGCCCATCCGCCGGGCCAGCGCCGCGTCCTCGGCGAGCTTCTGCCAACCCTCGCCGCTGCCCAGCAGCAGCGAGCCGTTGGGCTCGAAGCCGACCGGCTCGGGCCAATCCGCCGGGGGGGAGCGCAAAAAGGCCGCCCCCTCCTCCGTGAGCGCGGCGAGCGCCGGGTCGGAGACCACCTGGCGCACCATGGCCGCGTTCCGCCCCGAGGAATGGACGCCCGCCACTTCTTCCTGCTCGAGGACGAGAATGTTTTTGGCCCCGCTCCGGGCCAGATGATAGGCGGTGGCGGCCCCGGCGAAGCCGGCGCCGATAATGACGTAATCCGCGGCGGTCACTGCCATGAAATTCCTCTTACGGCTTTCATGCCGGGGGGAAAACCCTCTTCCCGGTCCCCTCTTCCTCCAGGATGATCGCCTTGGTCGGGCAAATCCTGGCGGCGAGCAGGATCTTCTCGTCGCTGTCGCCCTTCGGATCGAGCACGACGGAGATGAATTTCTCGTCGAGCTTGAAGACCTTGGGCGCCGCCTGGACGCACTTGCCGTAGCCCTCGCACTTCTCCCGCTCCACGGTGATTTTCATAATGCCTCCTTCGCCGGGTGATATTTCTTTTTAACCCATCCCGGGCGTTTCGGCCAGCGCGCCCCCCGTTTCCCTCTATTTGCTTCCCCTGCCAACTGCGCTATAGTGAACCCGATGAGAGTCCACCGTTACACTCAGTGGGACGGTACGCAGGAAATCCGCTTTCCCAGCTCCGAGGACCTCCTCAAGCACCTCTCCGACAATTTTCTCGAAGAAGAAGGCGTGCGCCGCGCGCTCCGGGACTTGATGCGCCGCGGCGTCTCGTCCGACGACGGGCTGCGCTCGGTCAAGGGCCTGCGCGACTTTCTCCGCGAAGCCGAAGACAAGAAAAAAGAGCTGCTGGAAAAATTTTCGCCCGACTCGTTCAAGCTGACCCCCGAAGAGTCCAAGGCGCTCAGCGACAAGCTCAACAGCATGGCGGAAAAGCTCGAGGCCTACCACGAGAAGATGAAAAACTTCATGGAGCGCCTCTCCGGCCGCTACGCCCAGGACATGGACGAGCTGCAGAAGAAGATGCGGGAGGGGTTCCAGCGCTACCAGGAGCTGCGCGACCGGCTGAAAGACCAGCTCGCCCAGAAAAAGTCGAAGCGGTCGCAGAATCCCGGCCAGGGCCAGCAAGACCTCATGGAGATGCTGGACCGGATGAACCGGCTCCTGGAAGACGAGAACTTCCTCAAGAACCTGCCCAACATGCTGGACGCCGCGGTGGACGATCTGGACAACCTGCTCGAAAATCTGAACTCCCTCACCGAACAGCAGCTGGGCCAGTTGAGCGACGCGCTGAGCCAGATGGAGCAGCTCCAGGAGCTGCTCAGCCAATACCCGTTCCAGGGCTCCGAGCGCATGGGCATGGGCGAGGCCGGCCAGGTGCTCGGCCAGTTGAGACGCCTGGAGCAGTTTATCCGCTGGGGGCAGAGGGGAATGGCCGACATCGCGGACTTGAACCTGGACGAGATCCGCGAATTGCTGGGCGAAGAAGCCTACGAGCAGCTGAAGTATCTCAAGGGGATCGAGCATATGCTCGAAGAGGACGGATACCTGATCCGCACCGGCCAGGGCATGAAGCTGAGCCCCAAGGGGATGAGAAAAATCGGCGACAAGGCGCTCCGGGAGATCTTCCAGATGCTCAACCGGAACCGCTGGGGCGAGCATAACGCGACGGTGAAGGGCCTGCAGGGAGAGACGCTGGAGGAGACCAAGCGGTACGAGTACGGCGATCCCCTGAACGTCAAGATCGGCGAGACGCTGATGAACGCGCTGGGAAGAGGCGAGCGCGGCGTCCCGCTGAAAATCGGGCCGGAGGATTTCGCCGTCCAGCGCCAGGAGTTTTCCACCGACTGCGAGACCGTGCTGCTGATCGACGTGAGCTACTCCATGCTCATGAACGACGCGCTCCACGCGGGGAAAAAAGTCGCGCTGGCGCTGCACCGCCTGATCGAAACCAAATACCCCCAGGACGTGCTGCACCTGGTGGCCTTCCGCTCCAACGCCAAGGTCATCCGGGCGCATGACCTCCCCTCGATCGTCGCCATCACCTATTTCATGGAGCACGGCA
>DASWFA010000203.1:0-11650 GCA_036394475.1 Binatia bacterium | reverse complement strand
TTTTCCCGCCGGCAAGTTTTGGCCCGAATCCCAGCGTTCTCCGCCCATCGGCGCGCGATTTTTTCTCTTTTTCCCGATCGCCCTATTGGCACCGATCGTGCTTTGTCTTCCCGGGCGCCCGCCGGGCGGGCGTTCTTAAGGAGGGCGCCGGCATGCTTCAAAGGACTGTCCTGGTGGTGGACGATAGCCGCACGATCGCGGCGATCCTGCGCGAGGCGCTCGAGGGCGAGGGCTACCGCGTGCGCTGCGTTTGCAGCGGAGAAGAGGCGCTGGCGCATCTCGAAGCGGAAACCCCCGACCTGATTATCCTCGACGTCCTGATGCCGAAGATGAGCGGCCTGGAAGTGCTCGCCAGGATCAAAGCCGCGCCCAAGACCGCTCCCATCCACGTCATCATGCTGACCGCCAGCGGCCGCCACGAAGACATCCTGCAGGGCTACAAGCTCGGCGCCGAATACTACATCACCAAGCCCTTCAAGCAGACCGAGCTGTTGCACGGTATCCAGCTCGTGCTCGGACAACCAAAACAGACCGCCGCCTGAGCGCCATTCGCCGCCGGTTTTTTCCGCCTGTTTCGCGCTGCCGCTTGCGCCGCGCCGCCCGGAAAATAATTCCCACTGGGAAAGTCTCTCCCGGCCAAGCGGCCTGTTCTTCTTCCCGCGCGCGGTTTTCCCCGCCATCTCACGCTTTTTTGCTTGGCATGGATCATGCTCAATCCTCCTCGCGGGAGGAAACAAATCATGGCGATCGTCGTCAACACCAACCTGGCTTCGCTGCAGACTCAGAGAAGTCTTTCCTTAGCCAACCAGGAGCTCAGCAAGTCGATGGAGCGGCTGGCCTCGGGAGTTCGCATCAACCACGCCGCCGACGATGCCGCCGGAATGGCGATTTCGCAGCGCATGACCGCGCAGATCCGGTCCCTGAGCCAGGCGAACCGCAACGCCATGGACGGCATCAGCCTGCTGCAAGTCGCCGAAGGCGCGTACAACGAAATCGGCAACATCATCGTTCGGCTTCGCGAGCTCGCGGTCGAAGCGGCCAACGGAACGCTTTCCCTGACCGACCGCCAGGCGCTGCAGACCGAAGCGGACCGGCTGATCGTCGAGATCACCGGCATCACCAACTCGACGCAGTTCAACAACGTCTCCTTGCTCAACGTCGTCGGCGGCAACACCGTCAACCTGCAGGTCGGCATGGGGACGGTGGCCGCGTCGGTGGCCGCGACCGATCAGCTCTCGGTGGTCCTCTACTCTTTGCTGGCCAGCTCTTTTACGAGCACCGGCGCCGACCTGACCAGCGGCGCGACCCAGATCGTGCTCACTTCCCAGAGCAACGCGCAGGCGTCGATCACCACGCTCGACAGCGTGCTCAACAGCCTGAACTCCAGCCGCGCCAATCTCGGCGCCGCCCAGGACGCGCTGGAGTCGCGCACGCGCAATCTGGCCATCTCGGTGGAAAATTTGACGGCGGCCAATTCCCGCATCCGGGACGTGGACGTGGCGAAAGAGACGTCCGAGATGGTGCGCAACCAGATCCTCGTCCAGGTCGGCACCTCGGTGCTCGCGCAGGCGAACCAGCTGCCCTCGCTGGCGCTCTCGCTGCTCGGGGGCGGCGGGGGCCACTAAGCCGGTTTCCTAAGATTCTGAAAAACCCAATGGAGGTCCGATCATGAACCCAGTCGAAAAAGCCGCCGCAGCGGACGCCGCCAAAGGCCGCGTCGAAGTCGGCGACAAGGGCGCGATTCTCTTGATGCTTTACAACGCGGCGATCGAGCTGTTGGAGGAGGCCAAAAGCTCCCTCGAACGGGGCGAGATCTCCGAAAAAGGCATCCATATTTCCCAGGCGCACGCTATCCTGTCGGAGCTGCTCGCCAGCCTCGATTTCGAGATCGGCGGCGAGCTGGCGAAGAACCTGGAGAGCCTCTATCTCTTCATGCTCGATCAACTGGCCGCGGCGCACATGGACAACGACCCGAAGCCGCTCGACGTGGTGCTCTCGCTCATCCGGCCGCTTTACGTCAGCTGGGAAGGCGCCATCGCCGCCGAGCGGCAGCGCATCGCGCAGGAATACGAGCAGCGCGGCGAGCGCGCCGCCTGAGGCGCGGAAATTTCCCATGCCGCGCGCGCTCAGGATCGGCGACCGCGTCCGAGTCGCGACCCTCCACCGCTGGGTCCCCGATCGGCGGGGCACGATCAAGCAAATCGGAGCGCGCGCCGGCGGCCGCTTCCTCGTCCGGTTCGACGCCGACGAGTCCGGCCTGTGGCACGACGAGGACGGCGAGCCGGTGCTCACTCTCGGCGAAAAAGATCTCATACTTCTCGAAGACGCATCCTGAAGGACAGAACCATGGTTCGATTCATCTGCGTGCTGGGCCTCTCCGCCCTCGGCATCGCCCTGGGCGGCGCGGCGTGGCGGGAATTTCTCGATCTGCCATCGCTCCTCATCACGCTCGGCGGCGCGCTCGGCGTGACTTTCCTGACCTATCCGTGGGCGCGGCTCCGCGACCTCGCTGCGCTGCTCGGAGCCGTCTTCACCGCCGGGCGGCCGGACCGCGAGGATCTCGCGCGCGAGCTCGCGCGGCTCGGGCGCCTCTACCGCTTGAAAGGCGCGCGCGGCCTCGAGGGGCAGGAAGGGCACATCGCCGACCCCTATTTGCGCCGCGGCCTCGGCCTGTTGATCGATATGCAAAGCGAGCAGGATATCCGCGCGGAGATGGAGGGCGCTTTCGAGAGCGTCGCCGCCCGGTACCGGGCGGCGGGGCAGATTCTTTTTACGCTGGGAAAACTGCTCCCCACCTTCGGGCTTATCGGCACGCTGATCGGCCTGGTCCTGCTGTTGCGGCAAATGTCGGGGAGCGAACCCGAAGCGCTCACCGCTTCGTTCGGCCTGGCCCTCATGACGACGCTCTACGGCGCGCTTTTCGCCAACGTCGTCGTGCTGCCGCTCGGCGCCAAGCTCGAGTCCGCCGAGGGCGAACGGACCGCGCTGATGCGCGCCGTCCTGGAATGGACCCTCGCGCTCGCGCGCGGCGCCGCGCCCGCCGCGGTCGAGCGCCGGCTCGCCGCGCTCGCCCCGGCCGAAGCCTCCGACCGCCCCGGCGCGAAAGACGAAAGGCCGTGGCGGCCTTTCTTGTGGCAGAGGTAAAGGCGCATGGCTTTCGCTATTCAGTCCCGCGATCCGCTGCCGGCCGGCTTTCCCGGGAGCGCTGCGGCGCCGGGCCGGGAGGCCGGACAGGACGTCGGCTGGCTCCTTACCCTCAGCGATTTAACCCTGATCCTGCTGTGCTTTTTTATCGTGCTCAACGTCGCCGACCGGCGCCGCCATGCGCGCGCCGCCGCGGCGGCCGCCGAGCGGGCCGCGGCTGAAGAGGCCGCCGCCGAGAATAGCCAAACGGCCGATCGAGACGAGCCCGCCCGGGCGGAAGCATTGCCGCCGGCGCTGACGATCTCTTTCGCGCCGAAAATCTCCGAAGTGCGGCGCGACATGTTCGCCGTCCTCGATGAGGCCGCGGCCGTATTAAGCCGGCGGCCGGAGCTCGGCCTGGAGCTCGTCGGCCACACCGACGACCGGCCGATCGCCACCACGGAGTTCCCTTCCAACTGGGAGCTGGCGGCGGCGCGCGCGGGCGGCGCGGCCCGCTATCTGATTCAAAAAGGCGTCGATCCCGCGCGCCTCACGGTCGAGAGCTACGCGGCGTTTCGCCCCGCGCTGCCGAATTCCAACGCCCAGGGCCGCGACGCGAACCGGCGCGTCGAGATGCGCTTCTACCGGATGCCGATCGCGGCGGACGGAAACGCCGCCGGGCCGGCGGAGAAAATAATCGAGTCGAATACCAACGACGGGACGCCGCAGGGGAAACCATGATGCTGCCAAAACGCGTCGAGACGTTCGAAGAAAACAGCCGCGAGCTGCTCGAAGCCAAGATCGCGCAAAAGACGGCGAAGATCGCCGTCCTGGGGCTGGGCTACGCCGGCCTGCCGCTCGCGCTGAAATTCGCCGAGAAGGGCTTTCCGGTCCTGGGGCTCGACATCGACAAGAAGAAGGTCGAGAACGTCAACCTGGGAGTCTCCTACATCCGGGGCGTCCCGCTCGAGGCCGCGCCCGCGAGCGGGCTCTCCGCGTCGACCGATTTCTCGCGGCTGAGAAAAACCGACATCGTCATCATCTGCGTGCCGACGCCGCTCGGCAAGACCAAGGACCCCGACCTCTCGATGGTGCTCACGGCCGGGCGGGCGATCGCCAAAAACCTCCACGCCGGGCAGCTGATCGTGCTGCAGAGCACGACCTACCCGGGCACGACGCGCGAGCTCTTGCTGCCGCTCATGGAAGAGGAGACCGGGCTCCGCGTCGGGGAGGATTTTTTTCTCGCCTATTCGCCCGAGCGGATCGATCCGGGGAACGAGGCGTACCACCTCAAGAACACGCCCAAGATCGTCGCCGGGACCACCCGCGCGTGCCTGGAGCTCGTCCAGATGCTCTACCACGAGGTCGTCGACGAGGTCGTCCCGGTCGGCAACACGGATACGGCGGAGATGGTGAAGATCCTGGAAAACACTTTTCGCAGCGTCAACATCGCGCTGGTCAACGAAGTCGCGATCATGTGCTCGCGCCTGGGCCTCGACGTCTGGGAAGTCATCCGCGCGGCGAGCACGAAGCCGTTCGGCTTCATGCCGTTTTATCCCGGCCCCGGGCTCGGCGGCCACTGCATTCCGGTCGACCCGCACTATCTCTCCTGGAAGCTCCGGCTTTTGGCCTACAAGCCACGCTTCATCGAGCTGGCGGACGAGATCAACCGCGACATGCCGCGCTTTGTCGTGGAAAAAGTCATCGAGGCGCTGAACCGCGAGCGGAAGAGCGTCAACGGCTCGAAGATTTTAATGCTCGGCGTGGCCTATAAAAAAGACTCCGAAGACGTGCGCGAGTCGCCGGCGCTCGACGTGATGAAGCTCTTGCAGGAGCGCGGCGCGCAGTTGAGCTACCACGACCCGTGGGTCGGCGAGCTCGCCTTCAACGGCGAGCGCATGCGCTCGGTCGCGCTCGGCCCCAAGCTCCTCGCCTCCCGGGATTTGGTGGTGATCGTCACCGACCACAGCGCGTTCGACGCGCGGGAGATCGTGGAGTCGTCCCGGCTCGTCATCGACAGCCGGAATCTGACGGCGGGGATAGAGTCGGAGAAGATCACCCGGTTATAACGTATGAGCTTCAGGATTTTTCTCCCGGTCCTGTTCGCCGCGCTCGGCTTCATCGCCGCGCCGGCCGACGGCGCGCTCAGCGTCCAGGAGATACTGGCGCTCAAAAAGGCCGGCGTGAGCGAAGAGACGATCCAGATGCTGCTGGAGCGGGAGCGGGACGATAAGGCGATGGCGCTCCGCGCCGGGACCTGGAAGCTCGGCGACGGCCGGACGGTCTATACGACCGAGGGAATGCCGAACCCCGAGGCGCGGCCCGAGGAAGCCTACGTTCCGTGCGTGTATCCGGTGATCGAGCCGAAGGTGAACGCGCCGAAGCCGCCGGTCAAAAACAAAATAGAGAAGGTCAAGTAGGATCGCCTGCCATAGCCCGCTCACTTCTTTTTCTTTTCTTTTTCCTTTTCCGTTTCATCCTTCTCCTTCATTTTTTCTCTCTCTTCTCCTCTCTTGTGCGCCAGCCTCTGAAATTCCTTTTGCATCCGCTCTATTTCCTCGTCCGAGACGTCTTCGAGGTCGACCATGCGGTTGCGGGCCGTTTTGACGGCGCGGATGAGCTCGTCGATTTTGAGCTGGAGGATCTTGGCGTCGCGGTTCTGCGTGTACTGGATCAAAAAGACGACCAGGAAGGTGACGATCGTGGTGCCGGTGTTGATGACGAGCTGCCACGTGTCGGAGTAGCCGAAGAGCGGGCCGGTCAGGGCCCAGACGACGACGACGAGCAGGGCGGTGACAAACGCCCAGGCGGAGCCGATGATTTCGGAGGTTTTGTAGGCGAGCTTCCGGAATATCTCGTTCATCGAGGACCCTCCTCAAAGAACGTAGATAGCCGCTAACCCGGCGGATTTCCAATCGGGTTTAAACCGGATGGCCTGGGGCTCAGCCCTAATTCGGGGCGGCCGGCCTGACGGAGCGGAACCCGACGACGAGGTGCCAGGGGATTTCCTCGTTGGCAGGGCTTTTATGGCAGTTCGGGCAGGTTTTGTCCCTGGCGAATTCGACCGCCCTCTGTCCGGGCGTCAGCTCCACGTCGAAAGTGTCGCCGCAGTTCTGGCACTTGAACTTCCACATTTCCGGATTGGTAGACGCTCTAAACAGCATATTTTATCTCGCTTTGCCTGGAAATCGGCTCTCAACTCTTTTTTTCGGGCCGGCTATCGGGAGCTTTTTTCGCCTTGTCGGCGGCGTTGGCGAGCTTTTCCGCCCGGCTGCAATCCACGCAGACGATCCGGTAGTCGTCGCGGACCCGATAGGTCCGGTAGTCCTTGACGTTGATCTCCTTGCCGCATTTGCAGCAAATGTCGATCGCGGGATAGGGCATGGTGCCGCAAAAGTCCCTTTAAGACGCGCGCTGCCGCGCCGCCGCTTCCGCGCTTTGCCGGTCCGAGAAATCGGTCCGGGGGCGCGGCGCTCGCAACGGGGCCTGCCGTTCGGTGGGCGCCCGGCGCGGCTTGACCCCGCTCGAAAGCTTCAGCGACTGGCGAATGCGTCCCGGGTCGAGGCCCAGGACGTCGCAGATATTTTTAAACGAAAAGGTGTCTTCGCTGCCGTCGTTGAACAGCCAGCCCTCGACTTCAGTAAACCGGCGGCCTCCCGTGAAGATGCAGGACCGGTAGGCCCGCACGGCGTTGTCGAGCACGGCGAGCAGCAGTCTTTTTTCCGGCTCGAGGTCGCGCTTCTTGGCGAACGTGTCCCAGTATTGCGAGGGGAGCGATGCATCCTCCTGAAAAAGGTCGGTCGTTTCCATGTCTCCTCCTGTTCAACCAAGCGGCAGACGGCCGTCGGCGGTTTTTTGCAGCCGGTTCAGATAGCCGGTTTTTTTGAGACTGTTTAAGATGCGCGGCTCCGATCCCCAGTCGCTCCAGAAGACCCCCGCGACCGGGAGCACGTAGACCTGCCCCGGATTCAACAACGCGCTGCGCTCCAGCACTTCCCGGGAAAAGCTCGCGGGCTTCAAGCGCCGGTAGGTCTCCTCGACCGCGGCCCGCTCGGCCCGTGTTCCGAGCGCCTTTTCGACGCTCTGAAACGAGGCGTAAAGCTCGGGCGAAAACCGGCGGATGAGCTCGAAAATGGCGTCCAGGTTGAACACCATCGTCATCGTGTTCCACAGCCCGGCATGGGCGGCCACGGCGCCCGCGAGCGCGGCGCGCGGCTGTTCGGCAAGAAGGCGCACGTTGCGCGCGCCGGAAGGGGCCAGGTCCTCGGCCTCCCCGTTGGTTAAAATATACGGATAGTCGGTCTCCGGCGGCTCGGGCTCGATGCCCAGAAGCACCAGGCTCGCGGGATTGCTCTCGACCAGGTAAAAGGCCATCGCCACCTGGCTCATGAACAGCTCTTCTTCCACGATGAAATGGTCCGACGGAAAGACCGCCACGGTCGAACCGGGACAGCGCTTGCGCAGGTGCAGGAGCGACAGCAGGATCGCCGGGCCGGTGTCGCGGTCGTCGGGCTGGACGACCACGGTTTCCCACCGGCGGTTCGCCAGCTGCCGCTGGACCTCGGGGTGGCTCAGATGGTCGCGCGTGACGACGGTCATGAGGCACTCGCGGCGGATCAGACGCTCGGCGCGATCGAGCGTGTGCTCGATCATGGAGCGGGTGCCGATGAAATTGACGTACGGTTTGGGCAATGTGCTGCCTTTCAAATAATGGATGAACGGCCGAAGGCTGCCGCCTTTTCCTCCGGTAAACACGATGCCGCAACGATGTTGCGGATGAATGGATTTCATATGACGTCACCAAAAATCGTGTACGATGGTTCATTAAGCAATTCTTCGGCCAGATGAGATCGCTTCACGCCGATTTCATCTGGTGAAAAATAAACCCAGTAAGGGGAAGTACTTAGACCGAAGGCGGGGTTTCGCGTCGCGCGGAACGTTACTCGAATTTAATTTAACTGTATTAAGACTGGGACAGTGTCCAGAAAGGTAGACAGGCGAACGGGCGTTCGGGGAAACACTAAAAACGGCGCGGCGTTCCGCAGGTCAATTGGCCAGGCGCAACGCCTTGAGCTTGTTGTAGAGCGCGGAGCGGCTGATGCCGAGGAGCCGGGCGGCGTGGGACCGGTTGCCGCTGGTTTTTTGCAGCGCCTCGGCGATTTTTTCCTTCTCCATGACCTGGCGCGCGCCGCGCATCGCGTCGTGCAGCGAAGCCGAAGAGTAGGGCTCCTCCGCCATCGGCGGCGCGAAGAGAGACTCGGGCGCGATCTCGGGTCCCGGGTTGATCAGCACGGCGCGCTCGATGACGTTCTCCAGCTCCCGCACGTTGCCCGGCCAGGAGTGGTCGAGCAGGAGCCGGAGCGCGCCGGGCGAGATCCGCTTCGGCTCCAGCCCGTAGGCGGTGGAGTATTTCTTGACGATGTGCGCCGCCAGCAGCGGGATGTCCTCGCGCCGGCTGCGGAGCGGCGGCAGGGTGATCGGCACGACGCTCAGGCGGTAGAAGAGATCTTCCCGGAAAGCCTTTTTCTGCACCTCTTTTTTAAGGTCCTTGTTGGTGGCGACGATCACGCGCACGTCGATCTTGACGCTTTTGTTGCTGCCCACCGGGCGGATCTCGTTCTCCTGGAGCACCCTCAAGAGATTGGCCTGGAAGGCCGTCGAGGTGTCGCCGATCTCGTCGAGCAGCAGCGTGCTCTCGTGGGCTTCCTCGATCAGACCTTTTTTGTCGGCGCCGGCGCCGGTGAAAGCGCCGCGCACGTAGCCGAACAGCTCGCTTTCGAGCAGCGTCTCGGGCAGCGACGCGCAGTTGACCGCCACGAAAGGGCGGTTTTTCCGCCGGCTGTGCTGGTGCAGCGCGCGGGCGATCAGCTCCTTGCCGGTGCCGGACTCGCCCTGAATCAGGACCGTGGCGTTGCTATCGGCGACCATCTTGATGAGCCGGAAGACCGCCCGCATCGCCTTGCTCTGCCCGATGATCGATTGAAAATCGAGGTCGAGCTCCAATTGGCTTCTCAGCCGCTCCACTTCGCGCGTGAGGCGGTTCAGCTCCAGCGCCCGCTCGACCACGAGCTTCAACTCCTCGTTGTCGACCGGCTTCAGCAGGTAATCGTGCGCGCCTTGTTTCATCGCCTCCACGGCCGATTGCACGGTCCCGAAGGCCGTCAGCATGATAAACGGAGTCGTCCCGCTCGCCGCCTTGGCGCGCCGGAGCAGCTCGAGGCCGTCCATGCCGGGCATCTTCAGGTCCGTCAGGACCAGGTCGAACGTTTCCACCCCCAGCTTTTCCAGCGCCTCTTCGGCCGCCGCCGCCGCCCGGACTTCGTAGCCCTCCTTTTCCAGCACCCGTTTGAACAGGGCGCGGACGTTCTCCTCGTCGTCGACGATCAGGATTTTTTCAGGAGGCCCGTTCATAGCTCTTTTCCTCGGTCGCGGGGAAGCGGAGATAGAAGGTGGCGCCCTTGCCCTCCGCGCTCTCCACGATGATGTGGCCGCCGTGCGTCCGCACGATGCGCTCGCAGATCGACAGGCCCAGCCCCATGCCCTTCTTTTTTTTCGTGGTGAAAAACGGCCGGAAAATATTGGGCAGCGCGTCCGCGCTGATGCCCGTGCCCGTGTCGGACACCGCGATGGCGAGCTCGCCCTCCTCCAGCGCCGCTCGAATCCGGAGCGTGCCGCCGTCCGGCATCGCCTCCGCCGCGTTGAAAAGCAGGTTGATCAAAACCTGCTGCAGCTGGTTGGCATCGGCCTGAATCGGCGGCAGGCCGGGCCGGATGTCGCTCTCGAAACGGATCTTCGATTTGAGCAGATAGTGCCAGGCGAGCTGGACGCTGTTCCGGATGATCGGCTCGACCGCCGACCGCTCGAGCTGCGCGCGCGCCGGCCGCGCGAAGTTGAGGAGATTGCGGATCAGGTCCCGGCAGCGGCGGGTCTCCGCTTCGATGATCTTCAGCGCCTCGTGGTGCGGATCGGCGGGCTTGGCCTCGTCCAAAAGCTCCTGCGCGAAGCCCATGATGATCTGCAGCGGGTTGTTGAACTCGTGGGCGATCGAGGCCGAAAGCTCGCCGATGGAGACCAGGCGGTCCGAGGCGATGAGCTGTTGCTCCTGCTCCTGGGTGAGCGCGCGCAGCTTGCCCTCGCTCTCGCGCAGCGCCTCCTCGCTTTTCTTCCGCTCGATGACCCGCTCCGCCTGCTGCGCGTAGAGGTCCAGGAGCCTCAGCTCGCGCTCGGAGAGCCGGCGCGGCCGCTCGAAGTGCGTCGAGAGCATGCCGTACAGGCTGCCGTCGCCGCCGAAAAGCGGCGTGGACTGCACGGCGGCGATTCCGCCGGCGGCGTAGATCGCCCGGAAATCGATCACGCGCGGGTCGGTGGCGACGTTTTCGACCACCACGCGCTCGCGGCCCTCCATGGCCGAGCCCGAGACGCCGTCGCCTTCGGGGGCGGCTTGGAAGAAATCGAGAAAATCCTGCCGGTAGCCCAGGTGCGCGACGATCTTCAAGGCCTTCTCCCGCTCGTCGTAAAGCTGGACGTTGCCCATGTCCGCGCCGGTCAATTCGATAGTCGCCCGGAGGATCTCCGCCAGGAGCGCGCGCAGGTCCTTGTCCTCCAAAAGCTTCGTGCTGACGTCGTGCAGGCGGTTCATGTCGGCGAGCTGCGCCGCGAGCTCGTCCTTCAGCGCCGTCAGCTCGGCGGTGCGCTCCTCGACCTTGCTTTCCAGCTCGTCGTGGGCCGTGCGCAGCTCGGCCGACTGGGCTTTGATCTGCCCGTAGAGCCGGGAGTTCTGGATGGCGATGGCCGCCTGGGTCCCCACGGAGGAGAAAAACTCGACCTCCTCGGGGCTGAACTCGTGCTCGTCCTTCATGTACATGCACAACATTCCGAGGACTTCCTCCTCGACGATCAGCGGGACGCCGAGATAGGAAACCAGGCCGTTCCGGATGTAGAAGTCCCGCCTGACGGAGCGGGGATCGGTTTGCACGTTGCGGATGAAGGACGGGCTCTTGGACTGGAGCAGCTCCCTCGCGCGCGGCCCGGGCGTGCGCTGCCCGCGCGTCCGCCATTCCTCGGCGTCGATGTTGCGGCAGCACAGCGGCTCGAGCTCGCCGCTTTCCTTATTGAACAGCCGGACCGTGGCCGCCGTCGGGTAGGGGGAAACGCCCTCGAGCTTTTCCAGCAGCAGGTCGAGCACCGTCGGCAGGTCCAAGGTCGACGTAATCGCCTCGTTGATGTCGCGGAGCATCGTGATGCGCCGGAGCTGGTCCTGGATTTGCGCGCCGGCCTTTTTCCATTCCGTCATGTCCCGCAGCATCCAGCGCAGCCCGACCGGAGACTCGCCGCCCGCGGCGCGAATGATGGACAGGGTGACGGCGGCGGTGAAGGGCGCTCCGTCGCGCGGCTGCAGCGTGGTCTCCAGGCTCTGCCAGCCTCCCGCGGTCTCGATCTGGGCGATGCGCCGGTAGATGGGAGCGCCGCCGTGCTCCGGGAAAAAGAGGGCGATCGGCTTGTCGGCCAGGAAGTCCTGCCTGAGGCC
>DASWFA010000202.1:0-4172 GCA_036394475.1 Binatia bacterium | reverse complement strand
AGTCAAAAGCTTCGAGAGGGGCGGAGCCGAGTGACGGCGGGCCGGACAGCTCCGCCCCGACCCGCTGGCGCATTAATCAATCGGCATGAGGCAAGCGGCGCGCGGCGAGAGTAAGAACCGGGAAGGCGTGAGGCGGGGGTTGACGCCGGTTGTCCTCCCTCGCGCCTCACGCCCGCTTTATCGCCTCACGCCCGCCTATTGCTCGCGCGCCTTCATGATCTCCCGCGCCAGCTTGAAGATCGGCGCCATGTCGGAGTATTCCGGGCGCGTCACGTCGAGGTATTTCATCCCCTCGACCAGACGGTGCGCCGGCGGGATGGCGTCTTTCGGGATGTCGATGCGGAGCGAGTTGCGGTACTCGGAGCCGAACGGGTCGTCGATGTTTTGCAGCGCGAGCTGGCCCTTGCGCGACAGGTACCAGTTGACGAACAGCCGCGCGGCGTTGGGATGCGGCGCGCGGTTGAGAAGGCTCAGCGTGCCGCCGCCGGAAGAAAAGCTCCGCCCCTCCTTCCACCCGACCTCGTCCAGGGACTCGACCGGAAGCCCCTGCTGGCGCGCGCGGTCGACGTCCTTGCAGCCCATGCAGAGCGCGAACCGCCCCTGCGCCAGCCAGTCGGTCATCTGGCGGAACTCGCGGCTGTAGGTGATCTCCATCGTGCCGAAAAAGCGCTTGATCCATTCGGGGCCGAGCTCGGGATTGTAGTAAAAAAACTGCATCGACGCGCCGAGGCCGGTGTTGGCCGGCTCGAGCGAAACGATCTTCCCCTTCCACTTCGGCTGGACGAGGTCCCAGAAGGATTGAAACTCTTTGGGGTCCACCTGGCGGACATGGTAGGAGAGCTGCCCGCTGCCGCTCGAGTTGCCGATGTAGGCGAAGATGTACTTCCCCTCGGGGTCGATGTAGCGGTGCCGGCCGCCGAACCACTTCGACTCGTCGACGACCTCGGGCAGGACGAGCAGCGGCTTCAACGGATCGAGCGCCCGGCCCTTGTACAGCACGTTGAAGTTGGTGTTGGCGCCGCTGCTGAAGAGGTCGGCCAGATACTTGCCGCCGCGCCGCTCGGCCATGATCCTCGCGCCGAGCTGCGAGCCGGTGGCGCCGACCGCGTTGAGCTTGATCTCCGGATACTCGGCGCGAAAGCCGGCGAACGCCGCCTCGTACCGGTAGACGTAAATCGTGAGCTGCCCCTCTTTTTTCGCCGCTTGGACGGTCCGCTCCCACTCCTGCTTCCAGTCCGCCCGCGCCGCGAGCGGGGGCAGGAGGAAAAAAAGCGCGGCCAAAAATCGAATTTTCCCGGTCATGGTCTCCGCGTCGCGTACGCCCGGCTAGATTTATATTGCCAAGACGCGGCGATCGCAATAAGATTCCGTCGATGCGCCCGGCCGGAAGCGCGGCGACGATCGAAGGGAGGCCGTCATGAGACACTGGCTGTTGGGATTGATTCTGCTGATTGGCGCGCCGGCGCCGGCGCAGGAAACGCCGGTGATCCCGTTCGACTCGCCGCCGAACGCGGTCAGGCTGCCGGCGAACAGGCACCTCGGCGAAGCGGCCGGCGTCGCGGTCAATTCCAAAAAGCACATCTTCGTCTTCTCGCGCGGCAACACGGCCGGCCCGGCGTTCGGCGCGGCCGCCGCCGAGCTGTTGGAGTTCGGCCCGGACGGCAAATTTTTCCGCGAGATCGGGAAAAATCTCTACGCCTTCGCCTTCGCCCACACCGTGCGCGTGGACAAGGACGACAACATCTGGACCGTGGACAAGGGCTCGGACATGATCGTCAAGTTCGACCCCGAGGGGCGCGTCCGGATGGTCTTCGGGCGGAAGCAGGAGGCCTCGGACGAAGCCGCGCCGCACAAGCGCACCGGGCCGCCGCCCAGGCACGAGGACGGCCGCTTCCGCCAGCCGACCGACGTGGCGTGGGACGCGGCGGGCAATTCTTTCTTCAGCGACGGCTACGTCAACTCGCGCATCGCCAAGGTGGACAAGAACGGCCGCTGGCTCAAGACGTGGGGCGAGCGCGGCGACAAGCCGGGCGAGTTCAACACGCCGCACACGATCGCCTCGGACGCCGAGGGCAATGTCTACGTCGGCGACCGCGGCAACGGGCGCATTCAGGTCTTCGACGGCGACGGCAAGTTTCTCCGCGAGATCGCCATCAAGGTCCCCTTCGACCGCAACACCGCGCGCCCGGCGATCGGCAACATGCCGGCGGAGGACGTGAAGGGCACGCAGGCGCCCGGCGCGCCGTGGGCGATCTGCATCACGCCCGGCCCGCGCCAGGTGCTCTACAGCGCCGACGCCTTCCCCGGCCGCATCTACAAGATGACGCTCGACGGCAAGATGCTGGGCGTGCTCGGCGAGTCGGGCAAGCAGTTGAAGCAGTTCGGCTGGGTGCACGAGATGGCCTGCCCGTCCGAGAACGAGCTCTACGTCGCCGAGGTGCTCAACTGGCGCGTGCAGAAGCTCCTGCTCCATCCGGAGGCGAATAAATAATCAGCCGCGAGGCGCGGGTAGAAATCGAAAGATGACAGCATTGATCCTTCACGGAGTTTACCCTGATCGGAATAGATCCTTCGCCACGCTCAGGATGACGGATGAAGGGTTCAGGATGACAACCTCCCGACTGTCATTCTGAGCCCTTGGCGGTGCTCAGGGTAAACTCCGCGAAGAATCTCTCCCCTCTTCTCACGTCTTAAAGATGAACGATCCAACGTTCAAGGCGCGGCTTCCAGCCATCCTCACTGCTTTGGCCGTCGGCGTCCCCGCCGGCTATCTGTTCCATCTCCTGCACACGCCGATCCCGTGGATGATCGGGCCGATGATCGGCGTGGCGGCGCTAAACCTGATGGGCGTCGCCATGCGCTCGCCGCCCTACGCGCGCCAGATGGGCCAGGTGATCCTCGGCTCCGCCGTGGGGCTCTATTTCACGCCGTCGGTCGTCGGCGAGCTCGCCGCCAACTTCCCCGCCATTCTCGCCGCCACCGTCGCGGTCTTCGTCGTCGGCGGCCTCGGCGCGCTGACGCTCAGCCGCGCCTCCGGCGTGGACGGCAAGTCCACCTTTTTCGCCTCCATCCCCGGCGGCGCGATGGCGATGGCGGTTTTGGCGGAGACCTACGGCGCCGAGGTCGCGCCGGTCGCGGTCGCCCACAGTCTCCGCGTCTCGCTCGTGGTGATTCTAATCCCCTTCGCGCTTACCTACGGCGGCGTCCCGCTGGTCGCCGCGGCGTACCGGCCGGAAGTGCCGCTGAGCTATTACATCCTGATCCCGTGGCTCCTCGTCGGCTGCCTCATCGGCGAGATTTCCGAGCGCCTCCACATGCACAACGGCTACCTCCTGACGCCGATCTTTTTAGGCGCCGGGCTCACCGTCTCCGGCGTCCAGCTCTCCGCCGTGCCGCACCACTTCACCGACTTCGCCCAGCTCATGTTCGGCCTCGTGCTCGGCGCGCGCTACGAGCGGGCGTTTTTCGTCAAATATAAACTGTTCATCCCCTTCGCGCTCTTGAACTCGCTGTTTATCCTCGTCGCCTCGGTCGGCGCCGGCGCCTTCCTCGCCTGGGCGTTCGATTTGCCGATCGCGACCATGCTGCTCGCCACCTCCCCCGGCGGCCTGGCGGAGATGACCATGACCGCCCAGGCGCTCAAGGTCGGCGTGCCGCTGGTCGTCGCCTTTCACCTCTTCCGCGTGGTCGTCGTCAACATGGCGACGCAGCATATTTACGTGTTCACCGTCTGGGCGCGGGGCGCGCTCGCGGCGCGGAAGGAAATCGGGAAGGTAAAGAGGCGGAGAAAGAGGGGGTTGCCGGAAGAAAACGATCAGCGTTGAATCGCGCGCCGGCTGCGGTTTTTAGCTCCTCACAAAACTTTTCTCGCGCTCCAGGTACCCGTCGCCTCGCCGGTCGTGCCGGCGCCGTCGTCTATCGTGCAATGAAAAGTTCCCCCGGCCTTGACCGCTCCGACCTTGGAGGTGACGAAGGTGCCGGCGAAAGTGCAATCCGCGCCGGGGAAGGCTACTCCGCCGGTGGACCCGAAGTCGGCGATACCCAAAGGAGTGACGGTTCCAACCCCGTCGCTGGGCGCGGTCACCGTAATGGTGGTGCCGCCGATAGTGGCGCCGACCGCGCCGGACACGGACTGTCTATGGAGGCCTCCGAAGGGATCGGTGACGCTGGCC
>DASWFA010000201.1:0-3868 GCA_036394475.1 Binatia bacterium | reverse complement strand
CGGTCGCGGCGCATCAGACCTTCCGGATGGGAAACGACTTGAGGTAGTCGTCCGGGCGGTCGGGATCGAAGACCTTCGTCTTGCCGAGCGCGAAGGTGTGCTTGACCGAGGCCGTGTCGGGCGCCTTGTAGCCGAGCGAGTTCAGCGCGTCGCGACACGCGCTCGCCAGGAAGACCTCCTCGGCCACCTTCTTGTACGTCACCTCCGTCTTGAGATAGCCCCAGCGCTTCATCTGCGTCAGGATCCAGATCCCCATCGACTGCCAGGGAAAGGGATCGAAGTCGATGCGGTCCGGCACCTTGCGCGTGTTGCCGAGGCCGTCGGGAAACTCGCCGGTCAGGACCTGCTCGACCACCTCGACCGGCTGGTTCAGATAGTTCTTCGGCGCGATCGCCTTGGCGATCTCCTTGCGGTTGGCCGGGTTGTGCGCATATTGCGTCGCCTCGACGATCGCCCGGAACAGCGCCTGGAAGGTGTTGGGATATTTTTCCGCGAAGTCCTTGCGCGCGGCGAAGGCGCAGCACGGGTGGCCGGGCCAGATGTCCTTGCTCAGCATGAAGATGAAGCCGGCGTCCTCGTAGACCGCCCGCTGGTTGAACGGGTCGGGCGCGAGATAGCCGTCGACGTTCTCGGCCTTCAAGTTCGCGACCATTTCCGGCGGCGGGACGACGCGGATCTGGACGTCCTTGTCGGGATCGACGCCGCCTTCGGCGAGGAAGTAGCGCAGCAGGAAGTTGTGCATCGAGTAGTCGAAGGGCACGCAGAACTTGAACCCCTTCATGTCCGCGGCCGTTTTGACGGCTCGGTGCTTTTTATGCAGCGTGATCGCCTGGCCGTTGATGTTCTCGATGGCCGGCATGACGAACGGCGCCGCCTGCGAGCCCAGGCCCATCGTGAAGGCGAGCGGCATCGGCGTCAGCATGTGCGTCGCGTCGGTCTCGCGGTTGATCGAGAGGTCGCGGATCATCGCCCAGCCCGACGCCTTGGTGACCTCGGCGCCCAGGCCGTATTTTTTGTAGAAGCCCATCGGCTCGGCCATGATGATCGGCGTGGCGCAGGTGATCGGGATGAAGCCGATCTTCAAGTCTTTCTTTTCGACCGGGCCGGTCTTCTCCTGCGCCAGGGCCTTGGCCGCCCCGAGCGGAAAGACCGAGCTCAAGAGCGCCGCCGCGGCGCCGCTCCCGACCAGGCCGAGGAACTCCCGGCGCCCGAGCTCGCCCTGGAAAACCGACCGGGCGACCGCGCTCTCGACCGCCCGGTCGATGATCTCCTCCATCGCCGGCGGAGCGTTTTTCAAGTCCGCTGAGCCCATCAGTTTTTCCTCCCCGTTAAAAAACAAAAAAGCGCCCTTTCCCGATCGGGAATAAGGCGCCTTTGCCGTGGGCTTCGGCGTCGACGATGACGCCGAAGCTTGAAACCGGCGGAGAGCCGTCTCCGCCCTCTTCCAAGTCTAGCTCGGTTTTTCCTTGGTCACTTCCTCGCTCAGAACGATCGCCTGCGCGATATCGGCCATCGGTTTTCTCAGGTCCATGCTCTTTTTTTGAATCAGCGAAAAGGCCTCGGCCTCGGAGAGGCCGCGGTTCTTCATCAGCACGCCTTTCGCCCGCTCGATCATTTTGCGCGCCTCCAAGGTTTTCTTGAGGTCGGCGTTTTCTTTCTTGAGCGAGCTGAACTCGGCGAAGCGCGAGACCGCGAGCTCGACCGCGGGAGCGAGCTCCTCTTCCCTCAGCGGCTTGATCAGGTAGCCCATGACGCCCGCGCTCTTCGCCCGCTCGATCGTCTCCGCCTCGTAGTGGCTCGTGAGCAGGACGATCGGCCGCGGGCTCTTCTCCATGATCGCATGGGCCGCGCCGATCCCGTCCAGGTCGGCAAGGCCCACGGCGATGAGCACCACGTCGGGGGACGTATGCTCCGCCAGGGCCGGCGCGCCCTTGCCGCTGCTCCCCTCGCCGACCACTTCGAACCCTTTCCCGGTCAACGCCTTGACCAGAAAAGTCTTCGACGGAACGTGGTCGTCTATCACTAAAACCCTTCGTTTCATTTCCCCCGGTTCTTATCCACCGAGACCTGCTGCCGGCAGACGACAAGAGGGAGCAAACCGTATGCCACGATTTATATTACGGGCGGAATAAAAGTCTCTGTAATAATCGGCGGTTGCGATCGGGGCGTATAAGCTTCGGCGGCGCGCGATGCTCAAACTTTGGGCATCGTGATTACGGAATGGCAGGCGGCCGGGAAGTTCAGGGCCGCACGCGCGGCAGCCATGCGTGCAAATGAGAAAAGATCCACAGGAGAAGGACGTAGCCGGCGACGCCGGCGGCGACGATCAGCGCGGCCCGGAGCCAGTGCGGCAGGCTGGATCTCGGCCGGCGGCGGCGCGCGCGGCCGGTGAGCGGCACGCTTTCCGGATGCGCCAGCGCGGCGCGCATCTCGAGGGCGCTCGCGAAGCGATCGCGCGGGTTGCGCTCGAGGGCGCGGAGCACGATCTCTTCGAGCTGGGGCGAGATCTCGTGGCGCAGCCGCCGCGGCGCGATCGCATCGTCGTCCAGCTTGGCGCGCATCGCGGCGTAGACGTTGTCGCCCGGGAACGGCGCCTTGCCGGTCAGCATTTCATAGAGCATGGCGCCGAGGCTGTAGACGTCGCTGCGGGCGTCGCCGCGGAGCCCCTTGATCTGCTCCGGCGCCATGTAGTCCGGCGTGCCCATCGCCTGCGACATCCGCGCCCAGGTCATCTTGCGGAGCGTCGTGTCGAGCGCGATGCCGAAATCGATCAGCTTCACCCTGCCGTCGGGCTGGACCATGATGTTCGCCGGCTTCAAGTCCCGGTGCACGACGTTCTGCTCGTGCAGGTAGACGAGCGCGTCGGCGAGCTGTCGGGCCAGGTCGACGGCGGTCCCGACCGGCAGGCGCCGCTCGCGCCGGAGCCGGTCGCTCAGGAGCTCGCCCTCGACGTACTCCATCGCGAGATAGGCGCGGCTTTTTTCTTCCGGGCCGAGGACTTTGATGATCGCCGGATGGTCCAGCCGCCGGCCGATCTGCTCCTCGCGCAGAAAGCGCTCGTGAAAGACGAGATCGGATTCGTATTCCGGGTAGGGCACTTTGAGCGCCACGATCCGGCCGCTCTCGCGCTCGCGCGCGCGGAACACCGTGGCCATGCCGCTCCGCGCGACGACGTCGACGAGCTCGTACCGATCGAGCGTCTGCCCCGGAGAAAGCTCAGCCATGGGCGTTGATCTTAGGGCGCGGAGCGGGAAGCGTCAAGGCGGGAATGCTTGCGGGAAATCGAGCGGCAGGACGACGGGGCGCTCAATTCTTTTTATACAGCTTGTCGATGAACCCTTCGGCGACCAGGCGATCGACGATGGAATTGTCGGCGAAAGTTTCCACGGCGCCGCCTTTCTTGTCGGTGAATTCGAGAATCGTGGAGACGGCCGCCTGCTCGACCCGCGGTATGCGCTCCAGGTAGGCGGTCGAGTCCGCGTACTGGCTCTCCAAAAATCTCGGGTCCGTGGCGCGCGTGTACTTGGTGATCACTTTGAGCGCCCGATTTTTATCGCGGTTGAGCGCCGCGACGCCCTCCGTGTATCCCCGCACCAATCCATCGACCGTCTTGGACGACCGGTGGTAGAAATCCCGCTGCACCGCGATCATGTTCATCGAGTAGGCGATGCCCAGGTCGACGATATTGACCAGAAGCTTGTGCGGGACATTCGGGGCCACCCGAAGGTCCGACGTAACCGCGCCGGCGATGGCGTGCTGCTGAAAAGCCGCTCCCACCTCGTTGGCGCCGCCGAACTGCCGCATGCCGACGGCGCCTTCCAGCCCGTATTTTTTAAGCACGATCACGCTCAGGTGATGCGGGACGGCG
>DASWFA010000200.1:0-14958 GCA_036394475.1 Binatia bacterium | reverse complement strand
CGTCGCCTGGTGCTCGACCCGGTCGCGCCCCTTGAGAAAAACCGCGTACCCGTCGCCGCCTTCGGCGATAAATTTGGAGACGACCACCGCGTATTCGCGGTCGGGCGCCAGCGGCGCGCCTTGCGCCGAGATCTCTTTGACGCGGGCGCCGGCGGGCGCGGCGGGGTCGAAGAGATAGCCGATCCCCGACACCTGAAGAAAGCGGCCCGAAGAGCCGGGAAGCTGGCTGACGCTGTTTTCCAGCGCCTCTTTGAGCTCGGCGCCGGTCAGTTTGAACGATATCAGCGGCTCGTTATAGGGCAGCGTCTGCATGACGCGCCGGAGCGCCACCGGCCCCGCCGGGATGGTGCCGCGGATCATGCCGCCGTTGAGCAGGGCGACCTCAGCGCCCGTGCGCGCGCGCGCGAGGTCGGCGAGCAGGTCGCCGAAGTTGGTCTCGCGGCTGCGGACGGCCGGGCTGTCCCCCTGGAGGTCCGCCGGCGCCTGGCCCAGCACGCGGCTCGTCGCCGCGTCGAGCCGCCGCACATAGTCCTCGACGAGCGCTCGGACCTTCGGCTCCTGAGGAAGTTTCCGATCGATGGCAATATTGCGCGCCTCCGCCGCGGTGATCTTTTTATCGTAGGCGAGGTCGAGCCGGCCGAGCGTGCGCGCCTGCTGGTGGCTTTTGACGAAAATCGGCCCGCGCGGCGTCGGCTCCATTCGCCCCTGCACGGGCGTCTGCCGCCCCGCCGGGATCAAGCCGTCGAAGCCAGGCGTGTGCCCGCCGACGATCACATCGATCGCGCCGACCGCCCGGGCCAGCGCGAGGTCCTCGTCGGTCTCTTCGTGCGTGACCGCGACGAGAAGATCGACGCGCCCGCGGATCTCCCTGGCCGCCTCGGCGGCGGCGGCGAGCGGGTCTTGAAACTCGATCTCCTTGACCGCGCCGCGCTCGAACAGATCGGGGTAATTCTTGCGCCCGATCAGGCCCAGGATTCCCACCCGCAGCGGCCCGATCGTTTTCACGGCGTAGGGCCGGCACACGCCCTCCTTCTTGGGCCTGGTGTTGGTGCAGAGAAAAGGAAACCGCGCCTGTTTTTGCAAAGCCTTCAAATGTTCGAGGCCGAAATCGAAATCGTGATTGCCGAGCGCGAGCGCGTCGTAGCCCATCAGGTTCATCGCCGCGATGTCCGGCGCGCCGCGAAAGACCGAGGACATGGCGGTGCCGATCACGAGGTCGCCGCTGTCCACCAGCAGCACGTTTTTGGCCTCCCTGCGAATCTTCTCGATCAGCCCGGCGCGGCGCGCGACGCCGCCGAGCCCCCGGTAAGGCCCTTCTTCGATCGGCTGGAGCGCGCCGTGGTGCTCGCTCGTGTGGAGAATCGTGATCCGCTCCCCGGCCCGCGCGAACCAGGGCGAGAGCAGCACGAGCAGGAGAGCGGGCAGGCAAAGGCGCATCATTCCTCCGAAGTCCTTACCCCAACCGGCGGCCAATGTCTATTTTAATCGGCCATTTTTCGCCGCTTCCGCCGGATTTTCTTGAGAATTGTTTTTTGCCCGATCCTGGGCTACTCTCCGCTGCATAGAAGGGCGATGGCGGAGCGAATGAAAAAATCCCTCGCGTCTCTCGCGACAGCGGCGCTGCTGCTCGCCCCGGGCTCAGCCGGGGCGGCGCCCGCGCCGCGGCCCTGGAAGATCGCCATTCTCGTCGCGCAGTCCGGCCCCTCCGAGACCCAGACCAACCGGGGCTTTCGCGACGGCCTCAAAGCCCTCGGCTACGTCGAGAAAAAAAACGTCGCGATCGAGATCGTCGACGTCAAGGGCGACAGCGCGGCGCTCAAATCGGCCGCCGCGGAGCTGGTGAATAAAAAAGTCGACCTCATCTTCACCAGCGGAACGCGCGCCACCCAGGCCGCCATGGAAGCGACCAAGGAGATCCCGATCGTCTTCCGCCATCCCGCCGATCCCATGGATCTCGGGTTCGTCAAAAGCATGCAGCGGCCCGGCGGCAACGCCACCGGGGTCGCCGCCTTTTCCGGCCGGACGACGGAAAAACGCCTGGAGATCCTGAAGGACCTCGTCCCGGACGTCCGGCGGGTGCACATTTTTTACGATTCGAACAATCCCTTCGCCCGGGCCAACTTCGCCGCGACCAGGACCGTTGCGGAAAAATTGGGGCTGGAAGTGGCCGACCACTCGATCAAGAGCCCGGAGGAGCTGAAGACCGCCCTCAACGCGCTGCAAAAAAAAGACGGCGACGCGATCTTCGAAGTCTCCGACGACCTGGTCGAAAGCCAGGCGGAGCTCATCTTCGACACGGCGCGGCAAAAGTCGCTGCCCACGATGTTCGAGGGCTCGGACTGGGCGATCAAAGGCAGCATGCTGAGCTACGGCGCCAACTATTATCAGATGGGCCGGCAGGCGGCCGCCATGGCGAATAAAATCTTCCGCGGCCAAAGCCCGAAGAACCTGCCGGCCGAGCGCGCCGCCAAGTACGACCTCATGATCAATCTGAGAATGGTCAACGCGATCGGCCTCACCATCCCGCCGGAAAAGCTGAAAAAAGCGGACAAAATCATCCGGTAGCATACCTTATTTTATTTTTTATGAACCGAAGCAGGCCACAACTTGTCGCAGACCGGAGGGCGGGCCTCGGAGGGCGAGGGCACTATATACCTTTCCGTTACGAGCCGTGCACGAATTCAAAATTCAAAACTCAAAATTCAAAATTGCCAGGGCCGCAGCGGCCCGCCCCTCGACCGGTCGCCGTTTGAGTTGATCCCATGGCCGAGCTCGCCGACGCGATCAGAAAAATCCCGATCTTCTCCTCCCTGTCGCGCGAGGACGTGGCCAAGGTGCTCGGGAAGCTCGAGGAGATCACCCACCCCGCCGGCACGACGATCTTCTCCCAGGGCGATCAGGGCGACTCGTTTTACTTCATCCATTCCGGCGCCGTCGAGGTCGTGCTCGAAGGCGGCGGCGGCAGATCGGAGACGCTCGCCGTGCTCGGCCCCCAGGACTCGTTCGGCGAGATGGCGCTGCTCTCCGGCGAGCCGCGCTCGGCGACCATCGTCACGGTCAAGGACACGACGCTCTGGCGCCTCTCGCGCGACGCGTGGAACGACCTGATCGAAAAACATCCGGCCTGGCTGCTGCACTTTTGCGCCCTTCTGAGCAAGCGGCTCGCCCACGTCGAGCATCAGTATTCCACCGGCCGCGACGCCTTTAATTCTCTGGCGGAAGAGTTCTACGGCTCCAGGCCGCCGGAAGAGCAGCGGTTTTTCCGCCACGCCGCGCTCCTCAACACGATCGATCCCGAGACGATGGACTTCCTGCTCCACACCGAAGGCACCAAGACCTTCCTCGCCCACGTCGAGGTGACCCATTCGCCGCTGATCCGCACGGTCGACGGCGGCCGGCGCGAGCTGCACGGATTTTTCCGCGATCTGCTGGTCGAGAAGCTCCTCGCTCAGGAGGGCAAAGAAGCCAAGAAGCGGCTGCATGCCGGAATCGCCGCGCAATACGAATCGCTCGGCAATTGGGGCCAGGCGGTCCAGCACCGCATCGCGGCCGAGGAATGGCCGGAGGTCACCGCCCTCGTGACGGCACACAAGGACGATATGATGGGCGGATCGGCGCCGCTCTTGAAAGACGCTCTGGAGAAGATGCCGCCGGACGCCTTTTACGGCGATCTCCGCCTGGTGCACCTCAAGGCGGAAGTGCTGGCGCATCTCGGCGATTTCACCGGCGCGGTCAGAACCTACCGAGAGGTCATCTCGCAGCGCGGCGGCCCGGGAAGCGAGGCCGCGGCGCGCTACCAGAACATGGCCAACGCCTTCGTGCAAAAGCGGGACTATCCGCAGGCGCTCAACTGCCTGCGCAGCGCGCTCCGCTTGATGGAGAAAGACGCCGTGACGCTGGCGGGCGACATGAGCGAAGTTTACTGGGAGCAGCCGAGAGCGCAGCCGGCCGCGGCGCGGGCGGGCGAAAGCCAGGCGCGGAATTCCGCCTGGGGAAAAGTAGGCTCGTCGCTGCTCGGCTTTTACCGGCACGCCTCGATGGGCCGGTGGGTCGGCGGAATCCTGGGTCTCGCCGTCTGGGCCTATCTCTGGTTCGTCCAGCCGGACATCGGCCTGGAGCCCGACGCGACCAAACAGTTCGCCCTCCTCTGCCTGACGCTCATTTTCTGGGCCTTCTGGGTTTTTCCCGACTACGGCGTCGCGCTGATTTTCGTCCTCGCTTTGATCCTGACCGGACTGGGCTCGCCCGAGGACGTGCTCAGCGGCTTCGCCAGCACGACCTGGTTCATGACGCTGGGCGTCCTGGGCCTGGGGGCGGCGATCACCAGCTCCGGCCTTTTCTACCGGATATCGCTGCAGCTCGTGCGCTTTTTTCCGCTGACGTACTACTGGCAGATCATCGCGCTCGGCTTTATGGGCGTCGTCATCACGGCGCTTATCCCGCAGCAGACCGCGCGCACCGCCATCAGCAGCCAGATGCTGCTCAACCTCTCCGAGAGCCTCGGCTACAAAACCCCCTCGAAAGCGTCCACGGGGCTTTTCATCGCGACCTTTCTCGGCCTGGGACAGCTCGGCTTCCTTTATTTGACCGGCTCGACCTCCAACCTGCTCGCCTGGGGCCTTTTGCCCAAAGACGTGCGGGCGCAGTTTACCTGGGGCTACTGGTTTCTCGCCGCGCTCCCGCCCGCGCTGGTCGTCATCGCCATCATCATCGTCGCCATCATCTTACTCTACCGGCCCGAGACGCAGTCGCAGATCTCCTATAAGATGGTCGAGAACCAGCTCGAAATCCTGGGGCCGGTGTCGCAGAAGGAATGGATCACGCTCGCCATGCTGGCGTTCATGGTCGGCGGCTGGCTGACTTTTTCCTACCACAAGATCGACAGCGCCTGGATTTCGCTGCTCGGCCTCTGCGTGCTGATCAACACCGGCGTGCTGGGCTGGGGCATGGTCAAAAAAGGGATCGACTGGGAGATGCTGATCTATCTCGGCGCCACACTCAGCATCCCGACCGTGCTCACCAAGGCGAAGATCGACCAGTGGCTGGTCGGCTTCATCGCGCCGTTCATCATGCCCTACGTGGACCGGCCGGCGATCTCGTTCGTCATCATCGCGCTGTTTATTTACGTCCTGAAGCTCGTCTTCACGAGCGGCCTGGCGGTGATCACGCTCACGATCGTATTGATCCCGCTGGCGGCCGAAATGCAGATCAGCCCGTGGATCATCGTCATGCTGATCCTGGTCGCGACCGAGGTCTGGTTCTTCCCTTTCCAGGTCGATTGGCACACGCTCGCCAACTCGACCACCGAAGGCAAGGGTTTTTCCTACCGGACAATGTCGCGCATCAATCCGATCTACGCGCTCGCCTACCTGCTGGCGCTCATCGCGGCGATCCCCTACTGGAGATATCTGGGACTGATCGGCTAGCCGGACCGGCGATCGGAAACCTCAGGCCAGACCGGGCGGCGGCTACGGCTTCTGCTTCAGTAGAAAATCCGACTCGCTGTACTCCTCGGAAGCCATGTCCTTCAGCCCGGTCTTTTCGTAAACGTCGGCCAGTAAAAAATGCAGCGTCGGCTCGTCGGGGTCGCGCTTGACCGCCTCCGCCAGCACCTCCCGCGCGTCGTAGTAAAGCCCGCGCGCGGCATAGAGCCCGGCCTTGAGCACCGCCGCCGTGGTCTCGGAAACGCCGGCGGCGTTCTTGAGCGCGGCCGCCTCGTCCTCGACTGCTTTGATCTCGGCGGGCGCGAGGAGCTGGAAGCGCGCCTTCTCCGCCGGAAAGCCCCGCTTTTCGATCATCCAGGCGTACTCAACGCCCGGCTTGAGGCGCGGCGCGGAGGCGGGATATTTGATCTGCGTCAGCGACACGTTCTCCGCCGTCCATAAAACCCCTTCGGGACCCAGGACCCGGACCGTCCCCGGCTGCCGCTCCATGCCCATCCACTGGAGCGTCGGCGCATCGGTCATCAGCTTGGTGCTCCGCGGCGAAAGCAGCACCGGCGGCCGCTTGCCGCCGCGCACGGCGAGCGCCGCGTAGTTGGGCGGCTTTTTCTTTCCCATGAGGGCGCCGGCGATTTCCTTAACGCCCGGGCCCCCCTTCGCCGCGGCGGGCTTGATTCGAACGGCGAGTTCTTGGCGTCGATCGTCACCGTCTTCATCCCCTCGGTGTAAAGGACGACCGCGACGGCGTCCCGCGAAGCCTGGATGTGGGTGCCGGCGTAAAGCGACTGGAGCGGCGCGGGCTTCTGCCAGCTCTTTCCCGGGAGCCGGATCTCGACGTCGCCGCGGTTGAGCTTGATCTCGGTGATGACGCCGACGGCGTCCTGGGCATGGGCCGGGATGCCGAGGGAGATCGCGCATCCGATGGAGAGCAAAAGCAGGCAGACAGGTTGCAACTTCATTTTACCTCCGGTTGTGTCACCCTGAGCCCTTCGACTGCGCTCAGGGTAAACTCCGCGAAAGGTCCTCCGGCGAGATTCAGAATGACATCCTACTCTTTTCGACTCGGCGAAGCGCCGCCGCTTCGTTCGGGGACCGCCGTTTCCAACACCTCGAATACCTCCACCGGCTTCTCTCGCCCTTTGACTTTCACTTCCCCGAGCCCGCGGACCCGGAATTGCCCGCTCAATCGCTCCAGGGTCTCGCGCGTGATGAGGATCGAGGTGCCGAACTCTTTGTTGAGACCCTCGACGCGCGCGCCGGTGTTGACCGCGTCGCCGGTGACGCCGAATTTTTTCCGCTCGCCCGAGCCGACGATGCCGGCCAGCACCTCCCCGGTGTGAATGCCTACGCCGATCGCGAGGCGCGGGATGCCCCTTTTCTGCCAAGCGGCGTTCAGGCTGTCAAGCTGTTTTTGCACCTCCAGCGCGGCGGCGACGGCGTGGGCCGCGTGGTCGGGATCGTCCTTGTGCGCGCCGAAGACGGCGAGCACCGCGTCGCCCACGAAATCCACGATCGAGCCCTGATGGCGCGCGATCGCCTTGCCGGCCGCGGCGAACAGCTCGTTCAAAACCCCCACCACCGCCTCCGGCGTCCTGCCCTCGCAGAGGGTCGTGTAATTTCTCACGTCGGTGAAAAACACCGTCGCCTCGCGCCGGCGCCCCGCGAGCGTCTCGTCCTGATCGACGATCCGGCTCGCCACCTCGCGGTCGACCATTTCTCCGAGCGCGCGGCGCACGCGCCGGCCCTCCAGATAATCGGCGACGGCGAGGCCCCAGCGCATCGCCACCAGCGGCGTGAGGAAGTCCACCCAGACGCCGAGGCGCGCGAAGGCGAAATAGCTCATGGGGACGAGCAGCAGCGGTATCGCGGCGAGCGACGCCAGCGTCGCCGCCATCGGGCGGAAAAAAGTGAGCCCCAGGCTCATCGCCAGGGCGAAGAAAAGCGAGAGCGCCGCCGCCGTCCAGCGGCCGGCGCCCACGATCTGCGAGCGCGAGAGGATCGTGTGGACGATGTTGGCGTGGATCTCCACCCCGCTCATCAGGCCGCGCGGCGTGGGGAAAAAATCGCGGCTGTCGCCGAAGGTCGCGCCCACGAGCACGATCTTGCCGCGGAACGGGTTGTCCGCCGCCAGAGGGGTCGTGAGCTTCGCGAGCTGGAAGACCGGATCGCTCGGAATCGCCGTGAAGCTGCCCTCGGCGCCGGCGAAATTGATCTTCCACCGGTCGTCGAGGCCGAACGAGAGCGGCGCCGGCCGGGGCAGCAGCCGCCCGGAGAACCTGTTCCATTCGGGGAGGTCGAGCGTGATCTTCTCTCCCCGGCTAAGCGCCGCCTCCAGCCGGGCGGCGTCGTAGCCGGCGTAGCGCGCCAGGAGCGCGAGCGCGAACGAGGGGAGCAGGCTGCCGTCGCTGCCCCGGACCGCGAGCGGCACCTCGCGCGCCAGGCCGTCCGCGTCGATCGGCGCGTTGGCGAAGCCGGAAAGCGCGGCGAGCCGGGGGCTGAAAAACGGCGCGCGCGCATAGAGGACCGCGCCGGACTCTTCGTTTTTCTCCGGCCGGATGAGATAGACCGGCACGACTTTGCTGAGACCGTTCTCCGAGGCGCGGCGGATCGCTTCGAGCAGCGCCGCGTCCGCGCGCGCGTCGGTCTTCACCTTGAGCTCGACGTCGAGGCCGATGACTCTCGCGCCGCTCCGGTCGAGCAAGGCGACGAGGCCCGCCAGATAAGCGCGGGGAAGCGGCTGCTTCTCGCCCAGACGATGGAACGCCTGGTCGTCGATCCGGACCAGAACGATCTCCGGCGACTTGACCCGCCCGCGCATCCAGAGAAGAAAGTCGAGCGCCCTGGCCTCGAACCCCTCGAGGTAGCCCATGGAAGAAACGAGCGAAGTGAGAAGGCTGACGGAAAACCCGAGCGCGAGCGATTGGTAAAAGCGCCGTTTTCTCCGCCGGAGCGTTTCCAGGAATGGCATGCGAGTCAGCGCGCGAGGATCTCTTCCAGCGCGTAGGTCTTGAGAAATTCCGGGAGGATCACGTTGATCCCGCCGTCCACCGAAAGGATGTCGCGCTGGAAGCGCTCGGCCCTTCTCCTGTGGGGCTGCGGCAGCGCTTGAGAAAACGGCGCCCGCCACTCGTCGAAATGCTGCACGATGATCGTTTTGGGTTTCAGCGCCTGCAGGGCGTCTTTCAGGTTGTAGCCCCGGCCCGGCTCGGCGAGGAGCGCCACGTCGGGATTCAGCCCGGGGAGCCTGGCTGCGAGAAAGTTGGCCGTGCTCTGGTGCAGCACCCGGCGGCGGCCGAAAGTGAAGAGGTACAGAAAGCTGCCGCCCTCGACGAAATGGCGCCCGAGCAGCCGGGCGGGCGGGGCGAGGATCTCTTTGGTCTCGCTGACCTCGAATTGGCCCTGCGGGATCCCGTGGCGGCTTTCGACCACTTCGACGGAAAAATCTCCGAAGTCCAATTTTTCTCCGCCCTGGATCGTCGTCAATCGCGACGGCTCGACGCCGGCGGTCGACACGAGATTCACCGTGGTTCTCGAGCCGACGACCTTCGAGCCGAAGCGCTTGGCGATGAACGGAACGTCGGCGATGTGGTCGGCGTGGCTGTGGCCGGCGAAGATGTAGTCCGCGCCTTTGATGACTTCGAGGACAGCCGCCTCGTCGGTCTGCCACTCGCGGTCTCTCGCGGGGCTCCGCCGCGTGAGAAACGGATCGATGAGGATGGTCGTCCGGCCGAGCCGGATCTCCCAGCCCGCGACGCCGAGCCATTGGAGCACGGCTTTTTCCTCGGCCGCGGCGCCGGCGCATACACAGAGGCCGAGAAGAAAGAGCGTTGCGAGCGCCAATCCCGCACCGGGCTTCATGCTTTTACGGCTCTCCCGTCAGTTCATAGGCGGCCCAGTAAAACGGCTCGGGAAACCGCTCCATCGTCTTCAGCTGCGCCTGCCGGAGCGCCTCGGATTTCTTGCCGCCCTTTAAATGCCGGTAAAATTCCCGCATCAGCTCGTAGCTCGCGCGATCGTTCACCTTCCAGAGCGTGGTTACGACCGAAGGCGTGCCGGCGTAAATAAAAGCGCGCGTCAGCCCGATCAGCTCGTCGCCGTTGCTGAGCTTGCCGAGACCGGTCTCGCACGCCGACAGCACCACCATGCCCGCCTTCAAATCGAGCGCGAAGACCTCCCCCACCTTGAGCCGCCCGTCGTCTTTTCCCGCTCCCGCGAGCAGCAGCGCCGAGCTCATCGGGTCCTCCTCGTCGAGCTCCGCGTGGACGGCGAAATGCAGTATGTCGTACTGGGGGCTCGCCGAGACCGCCCGCGGCTTGCTCGCCTCCGCCTCGACGTACACATCGCTCTGCGGGAAGACGAGCGCGACCTCTTTGGCCTCGCGCTCGGCAAAGCGGAGATCGTAGGCCGCGTCGCCGAGGCTCGGATTGCCCAGGACCAGCGCCCGCTCCCCGCCGGCGCGTTTTTTCTCGCGCGTGAACTGCATCAGGCTCGCGCTGGATAGGTAGTAGATCGGATAGTCCTGAATCAGGTATTTGCCCTCGGCGGAGAGCAGCGCCTGGAACGGAACGTAGTGCAGCGCGTCGTGGGGGACGATCAGGAGATCCCTGCCGCGCGCGTGCGGCAGCGCCGGCTGGATCAAAAGCCGGTAAAGCTCCCGCGACGAGGCGCGGAATTTCTCCTGGTCGCCGAGCCGAAGGACGCTCTCGCGGAGCGCGCCCACCTGGCGGAGCAGATCGGTCCGGGCGAGCGGAATATGGACGAAGCGCATCCGGTCCTTCTCCACCACCCAGAGCTGGACCCCGTTCTGGGTCACGAAATATTCCAGCATGGTCGTCGCCGGCGGCAAAAGCTCCTGCGTCGCCTGGAGCGTCAGCGGCTCGACGCTCATGAGCGACGCCTGCTCCCGATTTTCTTTTTTCAGCCGGGCGAGGAAATCGTTGTAGGCTTTTTGCGCCGCCTCCAGCTCCCGGTCCGGCGCGGCCCGGTCGGCGGCCTCTTCGTCCTCGTCGATTTCCGCCTCGGCTTCCGCCGCGCGCGCCTGGCGCGCCTGCAGCCCGGCGATCCGGGCGCGCAGCGCCCGCTCCTCTTCCAGGAGCGGTCCGTGCGCCAGCGGCACGCGGCTGCCGAGAATGTCGAGAAACGCGCGCGAGCGCGCCCGCTCGTTGTAGTCGAAGGCCGCGGCGAACTCCTTCGCCTGCACGTTCGCGAGGACCATGCCCGCGTATGTCTTGCGCTTGTCCTCGAAGAAAGAGCTGCGGTACTCCTCGGACTCGAGCAGCGAGCGCGTCGATTCGATCGAGTCGATCGCCCGCTTGTAATACCGGATCGCCTCGGCCGGACGCTTGTTTTGCAGGTGGATCTCGGCGATGCCGGCGCTCGCCTGCTGGATCCACTTGGCCTGGTCGTGTTTTTCCGCGTTCGCGAGCGCCGTCTTGAGGTTGTCCAGCGCGCGCGGGTAGTCTTTCTGTCTGGAGTAGAGCTCGCCGAGCGCGGTGTAGAGGGCGCTTTCGAACGGGGTTTTGAGGCCGGCCTGTTTGGCGAGCCCGATGCCCGCCTCGAACGTCTTGACCGCCTCGGCCGGCCTGTCGGCCCGGTCCAACGCGACACCGAGCTGATGCAGGGTCCGCAGCAGCGAGCTCTCGGTCATGGAAATCGCCTTCGGATTCGCCCGCCGCGCCTTTTTGAGCAGGGCGAGCCGCCGCTCCTCGTCCGCGCGGGCGTAGGAGACATACTCGATGGCTTTGGACGTTTCGCCGGCTTTCAAAAAATCCACGCCCTGCTCGCGGTAGAGATTCGCCTGCATCGCGTAGCGGCGCTGCGGCGGCTCGATTTTCTTCGCCGCCGCGAGCCCCTTTTCCAGCCATTCCCCGGCTTTGGCCCGCTGTCCCACGCTCCTCAGGGCATAGGCCGAATTCAAAGCCGCCGAAGACTGGAGAAACGGTTGGTTCGCTTTTTCCCCGAGCTCGAACGCCCTGGCGCCGTCGGCGATCGCCTTTTGAAGCTGGCCGCTCATCCTGGCCGCGTGCGAGGCTTTATTGTACAGATCGGCCGCTTCTTCCCACCGGCCCGTTTTCTCCGCTGCGAGCGCGCCGGCCTCGAGCGCGCCCAGGGCTTGTTTCGCCTCGCCTTTGCCGAGCGCCGCGCGCGCGTCGCCGCGCTGGGCGGGCTCGGCGAGGGGGGCCGAAGCGAGCCATAGCAGGGAGACGGCGGCGGCGAGGAGCGCTTTCATTTTGACGAGCCTTGTTTAGCCGTCCTGATACACCTTTTCCACCACGGCGTCGCTCAAATCACGCACCGGGCCGTCGAAAAAGACCCGCCCCTGCCTGAGGCCGACGACGCGGTCGGCGTAGGCGCGGGTCAGGTCGAGCGTGTGCAGGCTCACCAACGCCGTGATGCCGTCCTCGCGGCAGACGCGCTTTAAAATATCGAGCACCACGCGCGAAAGATTGGGATCGAGGCTGGAGACCGGCTCGTCGGCGAGAATCACCGCGGGGTTCTGCATCAGCGTGCGCGCGATCGCCACGCGCTGCTGCTCGCCGCCGGAAAGCGCGTCCGCCCGCTTGTAGGCGTGCGCAAGCAGGCCGACGCGGCGCAAATTAGTCAGCGCGCGGCGGCGCTCCGCGCGCGAGAAGAGGCGGAGACAGCTCTTCAGGCTCGACTGGTATCCCAGCGCGCCCGTCAGGACGTTTTCGATCACCGTGAGCCGCTTGACGATATTGTAGTGCTGGAAAATCATCCCGACCCGCCGCCTGAGCAGCCGCGTCTCGCCGCGGCCGAGCTTCAGCACGTCGATGGCGGCGCCGCCGGCGCGCGCGTCCACGAGCGCGCGCGGCACGTAGATCGCCCCCGAAGTCGGGTTGATGAGCCGGTTGATGCAGCGGAGCAGCGTCGATTTACCGGAGCCGGAGCGGCCGATGACGCCGACGAACTCGCCCTGATCGACCTTGAGATTGATCCCCGCGAGCACGGGCGTGGCGCCGAAGCTCTTCGAGAGCTCTCTGATCTCTAAAATCGTCATCCTGGCTTTTTTCGACGGCGGCCCGGCTACTTCTTCTTCAGCGCCTCCTTGAGGTTGATGCCGGCGATCTTGAAGGCCGCGCGCACCGATTCGTAGTCCCCGTCCGAGGCCGGCACGAAGCCGTCGATCTGATAGAGATCGCGCAGCATCTTCTGCCCGGCCGGATCGCGCCCCAGGGCCAGGAACGTGTCGGTGATCTTTTTCGCCAGCGCGGGATCGAGGTCGCCGCGATAGACCAGATTGTCGGCCGGGATCGCCTCGGAATAGGCGATGGCGCGGATCTGTCTCTGGTCCTCGGGATTTTTCAAGTATTGGATCCAGGCGGCGTCCTTGCCGTCGGTGAAATTGGCGAAGGTAGCCCCCGCGTCCACCTTGCGGTGGAGCACCGCCAGCACGGTCGCGTCGTGGCCGCCGGAGTAGATGACGTTTTTAAAGTCCTTGGCCGGATCGATGCCGTTTTCCAAGAACATCTTTCGCGGGATGATGTGGCCGGTGGTCGAGAGCGGATCGCCGAAGGCGAAGGTCTTGTTGCGCAGGTCCTGGAGCGTCCGGATGCCGCTGTCGGAGCGCGTAATGATGGCGGCGTAATAAGCGGCCGACCCCTTGCGGTGGGATTTGAGCGCGACCTGGATGTTCGCCTCGTTCTTGGCCAGGACGTACGAAGCGGGGCTCAAGAAGGCGATGTCGAGCTTCTTGGCGCGCAGCGCCTCGACCACGCCGGTATAGTCGGTCGCGACGAACGGCTCGATTTCCATGCCGAGCTCTTTATGGAGGATATCCACGATCGGCTGGGCGTTTTGCGCCACCTGCTGGACGTTTTCCGAGGGCACGAAGCCGACGCGGAGGACGGGAGCGTTGCCGCCCGGCCGGCCGCAGCTCCCCAGGGCCAATGCGAAACCCAACAGCAAAAGAATTCCCCGCTTGAGCGTCATTGAGGCCATAGATACTTGAAGCTCTCTCCGCGCGCAACCGCGTCTTTTAGACGTCATGTCCGCGGAAGCGGGCAGGCTTTGGCAAAAGCGACCGAGAGGCAAAAGACGCTGGACTCCCTCAATTCACAAACGAAGTGCAACACCCGGTGTATAAGGTGTTGCAATGGGACAGCAATACGGACAGCTTACGCTTGAAGAACGTTGCCAGATTGCCCAGCTCAGCCAAGCCGGGAAGACAATCCGCCAAATTGCCGCAGCTATGGATCGCGCGCCATCAACCATAGCGCGAGAGCGTAGGCGTAACGCTTGCGCGGGAATGACTCGGGATCAACGAGCCGGCGCTTTGGAAGCGCCGGTCCGTTGATCCGGGCGTCGAGTTGTTTTGTTGAAAATATCCGCTAGAACTTAAGGGTTATGCGGCAGCGCGTTCTGCTCGTTTGCGCCCTCTGGCTCTTCGCCGGCTGCGGCGGCATCCCCAATCTGGAGCTTAAGAAGCTCGCCACGGCCGAGCCGGCGACGCCGGTCCAGTTCTTTTACGACAGCTCGGGCGGCAAGGTCGAGGCTTTTCTCGTCCGGCCCAAAGGGCCCGGGCCGTTTCCCCTGATCGTCCTGGTGCACGGCCACAGCGCGAACGCCGCCGGCGCCGAGCCCATGGTGCCGATCGCGGAAGCGATCTCCCGGGACATGTGCTACGCCGGCCTGGCCGTATCCCTCCCCGGCTACGGCAACACCGCCGTCGAGCGGGGCGGCGACCGGGAAACGATCGCCCGGCTGCTCGCGGACGGGATCGCACAGGCGGCGCGGCTGCCCTGGATCGACGGCGGGCGCGTCATCCTGTACGGGTTTTCCCGCGGCGCGGTCTTCGCCGCCGCTTCGGTTTCAAGCCTGCCGAGCCTTCGCGCGGTGGTGCTCCATTCCGGCGCTTACGATATCGCCCGGCTTTACCGCGAGACGTCGGTCGCCTGGGTGCGGAAAGTGCTCAACCCGAACGGCGACGCCGACCCCAAACTGTTCAATATTCTTCCCGAGGTTTCGTCCTGGAAGGCGCCGGTGCTCGTTTTGCACGGGGCGCAGGACGCGCTGCTGCCGGTCAATCAGGCGGAATTATTGGACAAGCAGCTCGCAGCGGCCGGGGTGCCGCACCGGACGGTGATCTTTCCCGGCGCCAGCCACCGACTGCCGATCGACGGAGTGCGCGCCGAGGTGTTCGCGTTTTTGCAGCGGCACGTCGGACCGGCCTGCTCGACGGACGGCCGGTCCACCGGCTAACGCCGGAAAAGCCCGGCTTCCTAGCGATCTTTGAGCTCTTGCAGCAGCTGCTCCGCCTCTTTTTTGTGCTTGGCGTCGTCGGAGAATTGGATGGGATGCGTGAGAGAAGCTTTGAGCGCGGCGCGCGCCAGGTCGTACTTGCCCATGTCGATGTAGGTCTTGCCCAGCTCCAGATGGTGCGAGATGACCGTCGGGTTGAGCGCCAGCGCCTTCTTGTGGTACTCGACCGACTTGTTCAGGTCGCCCTGGGGAATCGAGCGCCCGAGAAATGTCGACGCGAGAAACCGGCTTCCCCCGC
>DASWFA010000199.1:0-5383 GCA_036394475.1 Binatia bacterium | reverse complement strand
CGTCGCGATAGCGGAAGATCTGCTTCTGCCCCGGCCAGGAGGCTTTTCCCGGGCTCAGCTTCAACACCGGCCGCCCGTCGTGCTCGACGAGCTTGTAAGCCATGTCGAGCCAGGGGGCGTCGCCGGAGACGCCCATTTGGGTCCCGACGCCGTAGCTGTCGTAGGGAACGCCGGCTTTGGCGAGCTCCGCCAGATCGTATTCGTCCAGGCCGCCGCTGCCGATGATCTTCACGTCCTTCAGCCCCGCCGCGTCGAATACTTTCCGGGCCTCGCGCGCCAGGCCCGCGAGGTCGCCGCTGTCGATGCGCACGCCGCGGAGCCGCTCGCCGCGCGCGGCCATCTCGCGCCCCACGAGCGCCGCCTTCTCGGCGCCGGCGATCGTGTCGTAGGTGTCGATCAGGAGAATCGCGTTGTCCGGAAAGCTCTTGACGAAGGCGCGGAAGGCGTCGGTCTCGCTCTCGAAGCTCGAGACGAACGAGTGCGCCATCGTGCCGGCGACGGGGATGCCGTAGCGCTTTCCCGCCAGCACGTTGCTGGTGCCGGAAAATCCGGCCAGGTAGCTCGAGCGCGCGGCTTTGAGCCCGGCGTCGACGCCGTGCGTGCGGCGGAGCGAGAAATCGACCACGCCGCGGCCGCCGGCGGCCTCGACCGAGCGCGCCGCCTTGGTCGCGATCAGCGATTGCAGGTTCAGCTGGTTGATGATGAAAGTCTCGACGATCTGCGCCTCGACGATCGGCGCAGCGACCTCCAGGATCGGCTCGTCCCTGAAAAAAACCCGCCCTTCGGGAAGCGCCCGCACCGCGCCGGTGAAGCGGACGCCTCCCAGATAATCGAGGAAGTCGTCGGCAAAGACGCCGGTCGCATGGAGGTAGTCGATCGCCGCGCCGTCGAAGGCGAAGGCCTGGAGAAAATCGAGCGCGTCTTCGAGGCCCGCGGCGACGAAGTAGCCCCGGTTGGGCGGGTAGGTCCGGACGAACAGGCTGAAGGCGGCCGGGGCCGTCCGGCCGTTTTGAAAATAGGCCTGCGCCATGGTGAGCTGGTAGAGGTCGGTCAGCAGGGCGGAGGGAGTCTCTTTTTCCACGGCGGCGCCTCGAATTCGCGCCCGTTCAGTTTAGTGTCAAAGCGACACTAAGTAAAGCAAAGCCCGCTTAACGCTATTGATTTCCTGGAGATAATTATGTTAAGGACCTTTGGAGAAACAGTCGCAGAGAACCGTCGAACCGGAGGTGGCTTAAGATGTTTACGGACAAGGTCGAGCTCAAGGATTTCGAGAAAACGGACCCCGAATATCAAGACCTCATACGCCGCGTCCTGGCGATTCAGGCCGATTGTGAGATCGGCGGGCCGAACCTCTACGTCAAGGATATTCTGCCCAATGCGCCGACCAAGCTGGACCAGCTGATCGTCGCCCGGACGGCCGCCGAAGAGATGGACCATTTCCGTAAAATGGCCAAGCTGGCGGGGGACGTCGGCGTCGACGTTTCCTATACCCTCAGCCGGCCCAACCAGGAGAGATACGTCGAGGCTTTCCGCGGCCAGATCACCACGTGGGAGGATTACGCCGTGTTCGGCTTCCTGATCGACCGGGTGGGCCGTTTCCAGCTCGAGGAGTTTCTCGACTGCAGCTACCAGCCGCTCGCCCGCGTGGTCGAAGATCCGAACATTATCCGGGAAGAGGAAGGCCACGTCGATTTCGGCACCAACCTGGCGGCCGAGTTCGCCGGGAAGGGCGGCGAGTTCAAGGAAAGGATTCAGAGGGCGGTCGATTTCTGGTACGTCAAGGGACTCGACATGTTCGGCAACTCGAAATCCTACCGCTCCGAGCGCTACATGCACTGGGGCCTCAAGCGCCGGCAGAACGCGGTGGCGCGCCAGCAGTATAAGGACGAGATCGACGCCCTGATTTTAAAGATGGGCCTCACGCTCCCCGACCCCATGAAAGGCCGGCTCTACACCTAGCCGGGAGGAACACCATGCAGCCAGTACCCAATACCGACGCTCTGGACCAGCAGTTCAAGGAATTCATCCAGGCCCTGAAAGGGGCCGTGAGCTCCGCCTTGCCGCATCTCAAGGACGATCCGAAGGCCGTCGACAAGGCGATCTCGGACTGCAAGGAAATCCTCGATACGGTGATGGAAGGCAACGTCAAGGAGTGGCTTTCGTAAGCGGCCCGCTCCGCGCATTTCAGCCGTCCCGTGCCCATTCACAAAAGGCGCCTTGATCCTCGGGCGCCTTTGTCGTATCGGTGACCGGCGAACCTCGATTCCGGGAGACCCAGCTTGAACATCATCGTCTGCGCCAAAGTCATTCCCGCCAGCTCGGTGACGATCGAGCTCGATCCGGCGACCAAGACCATGGTGCGGAAGGGCGTGCCGCACGAGCTCGACCCGGCGGCGGCCGCCGCGGTCGAGGAGGGGCTCCGCCTCACCGAGAAGCACGGCGGCGCGGTCACCGTGCTCACCATGGGCATCGCCGACGCCGTCATCGGCATCCGCAGCGCGCTCGCCATGGGCGCGGCTTCGGCGATCCACGTGCTCGACGACGCCGTGGCCGGCTCGGACACGCTCGGCACCGCGAAGGTGTTGGCCGCCGCGATCAAGAAGGAGAGCTTCGACCTGGTGCTCTGCGCCGCGGAGAGCAGCGACAGCTATTCCGGCATCGTGCCCGGACAGCTCGCGCAGCTGCTCGGGATTCCGCCGCTCACCTTCGCCAAGGAAATTTCCGTCGACGGCGGCAAAATCACGATCAAGCGGCAGCGGGAGAGCGGCTACGACGTCTGCGAGGCGGCGCTGCCGGCGCTGGTCGCGGTCGCGAGCGGCATCAACGAGCCGCGCTACCCGCAGCTCAAGGGCATCATGGCGGCGAAGAAAAAAGAGATCAAAAAATACACCGCCGCCGAGCTGGGGCTGGGACCGGACCAGGTCGGCGCGTCGGGCGCTAAAGAGAAGGTCTTGAGCGTCGGCCGCCCGCCCGCGCGCCAGGGCGGAAAAATCGTCGCCGACGAGGGCGAGGGCGGGAAGCAGATCGCGGAATTCCTCGCGGAGCTTAAGATAATTTAATGTTGAGCGTTGAATTGTGAGTTTTGAATTCCGGAAATTCAAGATTCAAAATTAAGACTTCAAAATTTTATTTTTATGTCCGATCTTATCTGGGTCTATGCCGAAGTGGTCGAGGAGAAGCTCACGCCGACCACGCTCGAAATCCTCTCCAAGGCCGCCGAGGCGGGCGCGGCGGAGGCGATCCTGCTCGGCCCCGCTCCGGACGACGCGGTCGAGACCCTCGGCCGGTACGGCGCGAGCAAGGTCTACCGCTCGGCGGACCCGGTCTTCCGCGACTATCTGACGCTCCCCGCGGCGGAGACCCTGGCGGCGCTGATCGAGAAGCACCGGCCCGCCGTCATGCTTTTCGCTTCGAGCTACAACGGGCGCGATCTGGCGGCGGCGCTCTCGGCCCGATTCGACTCGGGGGCGATCGCCGACGTCGGCGACTTCGTCCTGAAGGACGGCTCGGTCGAGGCGACCATCCCGGCGCTCGGCGGGAGCTATCAGAACACCAGCACGCTCGTGAGCCCGGGCACGAAAATACTGCTCGTCCGGCCGAAATCGTTCGAGGCGACGCCGCATCCGCAGAGCGCCGCGGTCGAAGAAGTCGCCGCGCCCTCCGGCCCCGAGACGCAGAAAGTCCGGGTCGCCGAGCGGGTGACGGTCAAGCCCGAAGGGCCGCAGCTCGACGGCGCCAACGTCGTCGTCGCCGGCGGGCGCGGACTCAAGTCGGCGGAGCATTTCGAGATGATGCGGCAGCTGGCGGAGCTGCTCGGCGGCGCGGTCGGCGCGACCCGCGCGATCGTCGACGCCGGCTGGGTGCCCTATTCGCTGCAGGTGGGGCAGACGGGGAAAACGGTCAAGCCGAATCTCTACATCGCCTGCGGCATCTCCGGCGCGGTCCAGCACCTGGCCGGGATGAAGGCCTCCAAGACGATCGTCTCGATCAACAAGGACCCCGAGGCGCCGATCTTTAAATTTTCCGATCTCGGCGTCGTCGGCGACGTCTTCCAGGTCGTGCCGCAGCTGCTCGAAGAAATCAAAAAGCGCAAAGGCAAATAGCCCGCTGGTTTTTACTTCCCCGCCGCCTCACGAAAATAGCTCGCATCGTAATAGCGCTCGAGAGAATTTCCCATCGGCAGCTTGAATCCGAACTGAACCCTCAAGTCGAGCACGTTCTTGAGCCCCGCGGCGTTAAGGGCACCGACCTTGGCCACCTCATCCACTCTCTCCGTCGCGCCCTCGCGGCCCATCTTCAACTCGTCGGCGACGAGCTGGATCGCCGCCTCGCGGTTGGCGGGATTTCTCACCCAGGCCACCGCGGCGGTCCGCGCGCGCAGAAAGCTGACCATCTCCGCGCGGTGGCTTTCCGCCCAGGCGCGGTTGACGGCGAAGATGCTGCCCGGATAGTCCGGCAGCACCTCGCGATGGTCGGCCATGCGCACCATCCCGGCGGCCGTGGCGCTGGTGTCTACCGGCGGACCGAGAATACCGGCGAAGGTCTCACCCGCGACCATCGAGTCGAGGCGCTTGGGCGTCGCGCCGACGCCGATCAGTTGATAGTCGCCGCGGTCCAAATCCAGGCCGTGCGCGAGGAGAATCCGGCGCAGCACGAGCGCATACGCGGTGTCTACGGCGTCGGCCGCGATCTTCTTGCCGCGCAGGTCCTCCCATTTCTTGATCCCCGGGCGGACGAAGAGCGGCAGCGAAGGGCTGTCGGTTTGATGGGCGATGGCGACGATCTCCGCGCCCTCCTTGCCCGACCAGGCGAGGACGTTGTCGAACGCGCCGGTGATGATTTGAAATTTACCATTGCTGAGACCGCGCATCTGCTCGGTGGAGCTGCCCGTGACTGTCGCGTTGACCTCGAGCCCCTCCGCGGCGAAGAATCCGCGTGCGCGCGCGGCCGCCGTGCCGGCGTCGATACGAAAAACATTCAGCTCGATCTTTTTCAGCTCCTTGGGCTGCGCCTCGGCAAGGCCCGCCAACGGGATCAAAATCGTTATCCAGCCGATCACGGATAAAATCTTTATCTCCACGAGCGCCTCCCTGCGGTATGTTTTTTACCGGCCGCTTCGGTTTTGCCTTTTATCCCAGCGCCATGGCGATGTCCACCGGGCGACTATTCCACCGGCAGGACGGTGATGAGGTTGGTGGTGCCGGCCGTGCCCGGCTGCCGGCCGGCGGTGATGACGACGAGGTCGCCGCGCTTCACCTGTCCCGAGGCCAGGGCCTTTTTCTGCGCCAGCCTGACCATGGCGTCGGTGCTGCGGTACGGCGGTATGAGGCAGGGGAGGACGCCCCAGGCGAGGCAGAGCGCCTTGACCGTCCTCGGCTCCAGC
>DASWFA010000198.1:0-1567 GCA_036394475.1 Binatia bacterium | reverse complement strand
GCTCCTGGCCGGCGTCGAGGTGCGGCTCGATCTCGATCTCGCCGGCTCATGGGTGGAGCGGCTGATCGCGACCGCCTGCCGGAGCGGCGCGCCCAACATGGCGGCGCTCGCGCCGGCGGCGCGGGCAGACGGGGGCGACGTCGCCGCGCTCTTTCAGGCTGCGCTCTGCCAGGACGGCGTCCGGCTGGAAAAAATCGCCTGCGATCTCGCCGTCGATCCGGCGGCTTTCCGCGCCGTCGCGGAGCTGGTCCCGGTTCCCTTCCTGCAGGCCTGCGGCCGCCGGGCCGCGACGCCGAGAACATGGGCCGAAGGGTACTGTCCGATCTGCGGCGCCTGGCCGGCGTTCGCCGAGATGCGCGGGATCGAGCGGGGGCGCTATCTGCGCTGCGGCCGGTGCGGCGGCGAGTGGCCGTTCCACCCGCTCGTCTGTTCCTACTGCGGCATGACGGACCACGGGCAGCTCGCGTCGCTGGTGCCGGAAAACGGCGCCGCGACGCGGAAGGTAGACGCCTGCAAGCGCTGCCTCGGCTATGTGAAGAGCTTTGCCGTTTTGCAGGCCGCGCCGGCCGCCAGGGTCATGATCGAGGACCTCGCGAGCGTCGAACTCGACGTCGCGGCCATGAGCGAGGGATACCGCCGCGCCGAGGGGCCCGGCTTCTCGCTCGACGCCGCGGTCGCGGTGAGAAAAAGCGCGCTGAAAAAAATATTTTCCTGGTGCTTATGATCTCGACCGAGCAGAATTCCGTCTCCATCCGTCCCGCCGAGGTCTGCCGGGCGCTCCTCGCCGCGCTCGACGCCGCCGACGGGCAGCGGCGCAAACGCAAGCGCGATCAGCGCCCGGACGCGATCGGCCTGGCGCTCAAGCGGGAGATCCTCGAACGCGCCGTGGAAGAAGACCCCGAGCCCGGGCGCTTCGAAGCCTGGCTGCTCGACCGGGTCTCGGCGAGCGCTCCGGGGTCGGCGGGCGCGGTGACCGCCATGGCGCGGGCGGTTTTGGAGGAATGGCGCCTGGCGCATACGCTGGGCGAATTTAAACATTGGCTCGACCGGGGCGCGCCTTCCGACGACGCCCGCGGCGGGCGGGAGCACCCGGCCGGCTCGGACTCGGACGCGGCGTGCGCGCCGCGCTACAACGAGCCGGAGTAGGCGGCCATGCGCGGGTATTTCACAGACGGGAGCGCGGTGGTCCTGTGCGGCGGCAAAAGCTCGCGCATGGGCCGGCCCAAGGCGCTGCTGCCGTTCGACGGCGAGCCGCTCGTCGCTCATATCGCGCGGGCGCTCGGCCGCCTTTTCCCTGAAGTCGTCGTCGTCGCGGCGCCGGGAGAAGAGTTTGTTGGGTTATTGGGTTTGTTGGGTTCTCAACCAGACGATACCAACGAACCCGATCAACCCAATGAACGCAAAAACCCCAATCAACTCAATCAACCCGAAATAAGGGTCGTCGTCGACGAAGTCGCCCATCAAGGCCCGGTGGGCGGCATTTACTACGGCCTCGGCGCGGCGGGCGGCGATTTTTCTTTTGTGACCTCCTGCGACGCGGCGTTTCTCAACTCCGCGCTGATCGAAT
>DASWFA010000197.1:0-3847 GCA_036394475.1 Binatia bacterium | reverse complement strand
CCGCGCCATAACAGCCTCCCGCCGGTCTTTATGTTGCGCCCGTCGCTCCAGCTCGGGCCAGGATAGTTGACCACAGGGTGATAACGGCAATCGGGAGTATACCCGAATTCTCCGGCCGGGAGAACCTCAAAAGGGTGGCTTATGAAGAGGCGGATCGGAGGCGAATAAGCCCGAGGAGTCGACGAGGTTTTGCCGCGTGAAATCAAGTGATGTAATGCCAGGGGCCTTCCGGCTGGCGCGCCGCCCGCCGCTGAGCTCGACTCGACAGCCTTGTCGCACTTCTCATACGCTAATCTCCAAACCCCGTCGTCCAAGTTGGCGCTCACCAGCGGATCGGCGGGCGCCGGCTCATCTCTTCGATGACCTCGGCGGCATAGCTCGATATGCAGTCGTCGCAGATATCCTCGATCGGCGGCCGGTCGTGCCGCTCGACGTAATCCTTGACCGGCCATTGGCTGCATTGAGGGGAGAAATGCCATCCGGTCCCATCTCCGGGCTGTTTTCGGTATCGACGCATGTTCGCCTCCTCTGGGTAGAAGGACAGAGAACCGTTCTCTTGTTCGAGGATGACTGCGCCGGAACTTTACATCTACTGGGGATAAACCCTAATCGGGGCGGGAATAAGACCCAACCGGTCCTGCGTTTACTCAAATTGACTCGAACAGCCTATCGGGGTCGGGGGATCGAACGCCCGCTCGGCCCCGGCGCGTCAGCGGTTGGGCACGGAGAACATCATGGACGTCGCGATTTCCCCGGCGGCTTCCGGACAGTGGACGGTCGCCACGGCAAGCAGCTCCAGGCCCGTTTCTTCGTCGCAGGTTGCGACGAATGCGGTTTTCGGAGCGGGAGCTTTGAAGCTGATTTTGGCCGCGGCCTTGATGCAGGCTGCCGCCTTGGTTCCGGCGGGAAGATGGGCCAGAAGGCAGGCGTGCCATTCGGGCGTAAGGTGAAGCAGGATATCCATTGTCCCTGTATCTCCCTACAAGTACGTTTCTACAAATACGCGGCGCCGCCGTCAATGGGCGAGATAAAGGGAAAGACGATCCAGCGAAAAGGCTCACGCGCCGGGCGGGCGCTTGATCTACCGCGAGATGCCATCGCAGGGGCCGGTTCGGCTCTTTTTCATCGGGCAGCCCGGGCCGGCCGTGGCAATGGGGGCGGGCATCTCGCTGGCGCGCCGGAGCACGCCGTCGGCCGCGGCCAGCTCGATCTCGAAGGTCTTCCCGCATCTCTGGCACTTCAGCGTCCACAGCCCGGCGTCCACAGCGCCACTGTGCTCACACCCTGGCGGCCGCGGCAACGAGACGCTAATACTTATTTAGTATCACGGAGAGGATAAACGGCGGAGCAGGCGGCGGTGAAATACGCCGGACCTAGGTCGTCCGGCCGGCCTTCGCTTCTCGAATGCCGCGCTTGATCGCGCTGATCGCTTCGGGACAGTGCTCCATGGCGAGGCGGAGGATTTCATCGGCGGTCTCGATGTCGCACCGCACGACGGCGTCGCCCTGCGGCGGAACGTTGGCGGCCGCATGTCCGTGATAGATCAGGGCCTCGTAAGCCTTGGTGCGCTTGGCGGCGTGATCGATCAGGCATTGCAGCCAGGTGTCTTGAAGCTCGAGCTTGGTGTCCATCGGCCGAGTGTACTTGCAACCGGGCCGAAATGCCACCGCTGGCGGACTCTTCCGGGGAATGCCCAATTGACAGACGCCGGCCTTCTATGTCACGATTTCCCGAGTGACGCGCCGCGCTTCCAGATCGACCCGCAAGCTTTCTTTTCTCTCCGTCTTTGCGTTCGTCTTTTTCATCCTCAGCAGCGCGCCGCATATGGTGCATCACGCGTTCGACGACGAGCACGAAGCGCCGCCTTGCCATTCCTTGGCCATCGCCAAGGGCTGCCACGTCGAGCCGGCCTCGCTGGTCGCAGTCGCAGCCGCCGGGACGGTGTACGGCCTGATTTCCCTAGCCCTCGACTTATGGACGCCTAATTTCTCGCCCGCTCCGTTTTCCCAAAGAGCGCCTCCGATCGCCTCCTAGCTTGCGCAGACGACATGAGCCGGCCCGTGTCTCATGCCGGTTCTTATCTCTTCCGCCGGGTTTCCGCCCGGGCCGGAATGCGCCCTAATTCCAGGAGGAGCAATGAAGTCTATCCTGAGCGCTATTTGCGCCGCGGCCGTGATGTCGGTCGCTCCTGCCACTCCCGCCCACGCCCACGGCGTGATCGGGCAAAGGTTTATTCCGTCGACGCTGGCGGTGGAAGATCCGTTCGCGTCCGACGAGATGAATCTTTTGACCGTCAATCGCGGGCCAAAAAGCGCCGAGGGCCGGGAAACCGCCTTCGGCTTCGAGATCTCCAAGCGCCTGCACCCCGATTTCGCCGTCGCGGTCGGCTGGGAATATCTGCTGGTCGACCCCACCGGCGGGCCGCGCGTGTCCGGCGCCGCCAACCCCGACTTTAATTTCAAATACGTGGTGACGCGGAGCCCCGCGCACGAGGCGATCTTCAGCATCGGGCTCAGCGTGGCGCCGGGCGGCGTCGGCTCCAGGAAGGTCGCGGAAAAAGTCACGACCTTGAGCCCGGCGCTTTACTTCGGCAAGGGGCTCGGCGACCTGCCCGACACGCTGGCTTATTTAAAGCCGCTGGCGGTGACCGGCGCGATGGAAGTCGGCATCCCGGCGAACCGGCGGCTGGCGGGCGAAGAGGAGCGCCATTCGACGACGCTCGGATACGGCTTCGCCGTCCAGTACAGCATCCCCTACCTGCAAACCATCGTCAAAGACGTCGGTATCGGCGCGCCGTTCGACCGCATGTTCCCCGTGGTCGAGTTCAACTTCGAGACCAATGTGAACAGTCCCCATCGGGGCGCGACGACGGCCTTCGTCAATCCCGGGCTGCTCTGGGTGGGAAAATACGTCGAGCTCGGGCTCGGCGCCCAGCTGCCGCTGAACGACCGCTCGGGCAAAAACGCCGGTATCCGGAGCCTGGTCCACGTGTTCTTAGACGATCTGTGGCCCGACGTTTTTACCTGGACCCCATTCGGAACGATCGGACCGACGCAAAAATGAAGAATCGTTGGATCACGGCGCGCGGCCTGGCGGCGGCTTTCATGCTGCTCGTCCAGGCCGCGCTGCCGGGTAATATTTTCGCGCACACCTTTCCGCTCCGCGCCGAGCCGCGCGTCGGATCGAAAGTCGCCGCCGCGCCGGCCAGGGTGACGATCTGGTTCGACGGCGAGCTGGAGCCCGCCTTCAGCGCGATTACCGTGACCAATGCCGCCAAGGAGCGCGTGGATAAAAACAATTCGCGCGTGGACCGGGCGAACCCGAACCTGATGGAGGTGGACCTCTCTCCCCTGCCGCCCGGCAGCTACCAGGTCCACTGGACCGCGCTGTCGGTCGACACGCACGTGACGGAGGGAAATTTTGCGTTTACGGTGGGGCCGTGAGGGATGTCTCTACTTTTAAACGTTCAAAGCTATAGGCCAGAGGCTGTATAAAAGCCACTTTATTCCCGCCAGTGGAACACAAAAACCAACTATCGCTCCGAGAGCAGCGACGGCTAAAACAACGGCCCTGATATTCTTAAGGCCGAAAGTCCCGAACAATATTATAACCAGAATCATCGCGAGTGTTCCGAACAATATCCCGCCGAGAAAACCCCCGACGGCCCCAAGAATTCGAACCAAGAAAGCGAACATCTTCCGCGGTCCCCTACTCCGGCAGCTTGTGGTATCTTCCCTTGAAGAAGAGCAGCGGCCGCTCGCCGCCGTTGGACACGGCGCTCAAGACTTCGCCGACGTGGATGATGTGGTCGCCGCCGTCGTAGGACTGGACGATCCGGCATTCGATG
>DASWFA010000196.1:0-2173 GCA_036394475.1 Binatia bacterium | reverse complement strand
CACCGGCACGGTGACGAGCCTCTTCGTCGACCTGGTCAACTGGAGCCGCTCGTCCATTACGCCAGGAGCGCCGGCGCCATTATCTTCGGCGGCGGGGGAAACGGCCGGCTGGGAGCAGCGCGTCGGGCTTCTGGCCGGGGTGTTTTTCGTCTACGGCCTCGGAGCTTTCTCAGGCGGCGTTTTGTCGGCGCACCGGCCCGTTCTGGCCAGGACCGCGCCGCTCATCGCCGTGGGGCTGGTGGTCGTGAACGCCGCAGTGCGCTATCGGAGTCGGCGGCCTTAACTTTTACTTACTTTTGCCTTTCATCGTAGAGCCGCTTGATGAATCCGCTCTTGTCCAGCTCGGCGATGAAGCTCGGGTCCATGAACTCTTCCGGCTTGTGGCTCTTGATCTCCGGCCGGGTCGCCGCGACGTAATCGTAGGTCGCCTGCAGGTTCTGCATGATCGGATAGGGCGTCGAGATAAAATCCTGGCGATAAATTTCGTAAGAGCCTTCGAGCAGCTCCTTGTCGCTGGTGCGGAGATACTTGCCCAATACTTTCAAGCTGAAGTCCCGGTTCTTCTTCAAATAGGCGATCGCCTCGACGTGGGACCGGACCATGCGCATGACGGTGTCGCGGTCGTCCTGGACGTTTTTGCGCCGCGTCACCACGGACATCGAGGGATAGACGACCTCCTGCCGCGCGTCCCACAGGGCGCGGAAGCCCAATCTCTCGGCCTGCACGTCCGTCGGGTAGGAAAGGTCCGCCGCGTCGAGGCCGCCCGATACGAGCGCCTGGAGCCGCTCCGGCGGCGTGCCGATCGCGAGCCAGGTGACGTCGCGGTTGGGGTCCATGCCGTACTTGCGAACGATGTAGCGGAAGAGGAAATCGCCCAGCGAGCCCAGGCTGGAGGTGCCGATTCTCTTTCCCTTGAGATCCTCGGGGCGCTTGATTTCCGGCTTGACCACGAGCTTGCTCTGGACCCCGGGAACGGTGTGGGCCACGGTGACCAGGTCGGCGCCGCTCAAATCCGCCAGCATCACGGTGGCGATCGTCACCGGCGCGGCGTAGATGCTGCCGCCGAGTATCGCCTGGGAGGTCTGGCCCGAGCCGCGCAGCAGGATCAGCTCGACGTCGAGGCCGTTCTTCTCGTAGATCTTCGACTCCTTGGCGAGCCAGGGGATCCAGTTGGAGGCCGAGATCGACGTCACGCCCCAGCGGATCTTTTTGAGCGGCTTGTCCTGGGCGACGCTTGCGGTCGCGCCCAACAGAAGGATCAACGAAAGGTTCAGCAGCAAACGGATCTTTCCCATTTTGACCATGCCTTTGATTTTTGCCTTTTTACTTTTTCAGCCCCTTGACGAACCCGCTCTGCTCGATTTTTTTGAGGAACGCGGTGTCGTAGAACTCCTCCGGATTGGCGCTCGCCGCCTTGGGCTGCGCCGGCGCCAGATTTTGCAGCACGGTGCGCAGCCCGGCGGCCGTCGGGTAGGGCAGGAGGGGCATCATCTCGACGTAATAATCGTACCCTTCCTCGGCGCGGGCGCGGTCGCTGATCTTTAGATAACGCATGATGCCGGCGACGGACCGCTCCTTCTGCGTGCGGAAGAAATGGAGCGATTCGATGTAGCCCTTGAGAAAGTTCTCCACCACCGCCGGATGGCTCTTGAGATAGGGCGCCATCGTCGCGATCGAGTTGCCGGCGTAGGCGATGTCGGTCTTCCTCAGATCGGCCAGCTCGCGCATCCCCATCCCGACGGCGATGCCGCTGAACGGCGGCGAGAGCACCGTGCCCGCGACCGTGCCGCGGGTGAGCGCGTTCAGGCGCCCCTGCTGGCTCTCGGCGACCGAAACGAAGATCACGTCCTTGCCCGGCTCGAGTCCGGACTTGCGGAGATAGAGCCGGAGCGCGCTGTCCGCCGAGGCGCCCGGCCGCGTGCCGGTGACGACCTTGCCCCGCAGGTCCTGCAGGCCCTTGATCTCCGGCCGGACGAACACGCTGTAGTCGAACTTGTCCGACTGGACCGCGACGATCACGATATCGGCGCCGCCCAGCCGGGCGCTCACGGTCGCGGTCGAGCCCGCCGCGAGAAAATCGACCGCGCCGGAGGTCACCGCGGCGAGCGAGTTCATCCCGCCGCCCATGTAGATCGGCTCGAGGTCGATGCCGTGCTTGGCGAAGATCCCCGCC
>DASWFA010000195.1:0-7548 GCA_036394475.1 Binatia bacterium | reverse complement strand
CGGTCTTCGGATCGAGCATGCCGACGAATTGCGAGCCGAAGTCGGAGTACCAGATCATGCCCTGGGCGTCGAGCATGGCGTCGTGCGGCATCGCCTCCGGGCGCGGCAGGTCGTACTCGGTGACGATCACCCGGGTCGCCTTGCCCTTCGGGCGCGGCAACGTCTTCAGCGCGTAGTTCCATTTGTCCGACTTGCCGAGGTTGACCGTGCTCACGTAGTCGGCGAACTTCTTCATCTGCGCGAGCTGCGCGGGCGAGGGGTCGCGCGTGCCGGGGCGCACCTGCGGGCGCAGCGGCGTGCTGCCCTGGGCGTAGGTGCGCATGCGCTTCATCACGGCTACGAGCTCTTCCGCATTGTAATGCGAGCGCGCGATGCGCTCGACCGTGTGGCACGAGACGCAGCTTAAAAAGCCCTGCTTCTGCTCATCGGTCCCCGGCATGCTCATGAGCCACTCGCCGTTGGAGAGCTGGGCGGCCAGGTCGGCGGTCTTCTTGAGCTTCAGATCGAGCCCGGCGGTTTTTCCCGCCGCGACTACCGCCGTTTTCGCGCCGTCCAATTCGTAGCCCGCCGCGCGGACGGCGATCGCGTAGCGCCCCGGCTCCAGCCGCGCGCCGGGGAAGCTGTAGCGCCCGTCGGCGCCGCTGACGACGGTCGTCGTGACGGTCGAGCCGTCGCGCTTGGCGCTCACCAGCACGCCTTCCATGCGCGCCTCCTCGGTCGAGCTTATCCGGCCGGTCAGCGCCGCGGCGGGCGCGCTTGCCGCGGCGATTATCTTAGCCGGGGAAAACAGCGCCAGGGCTGCGATCACTAAAAGAATGCTTTTTTTCATCATGCTCCTCCTCGAATCAAAATAATCAGCGCGCCGGGGCGATGCCCAGCTCCTGGTGCGCGCGCCGCAGATAGCTCATGTCGAGATATTTCTCCGGTGGGGGGTAGGGTTTCTGCTTGTAGAGCCGCTCGCCCATCAAATCGATCAGCCGCTGGAATCCCTCGCGGTTGACCGAGCCGTCGCGGCTGATGATCCCCTGGGCGAGATATTCCTCGACGTTGACGCGGGTGTATTTCAGCGGGATGCCGGTGCGCCGGGTCACCAGCTCGGCGGCCTCCTCTTTGTGCGCGTGCGCCCACTGCATGGCGCGCACCATCGCCTTCAAATAGCGCACGGTGAGCGCGGCGTTCGCCTCGGCCCAGCGGCCGTCGACGATGAAGCTGTGAAACTGGAGGTTGGGTACGTAATCGTGCAGGCGGGCGATCTCCGTGTAGCCGAGCTCGCGCGCCCGCGGCAGGTCGCCGCCGAGGACCATGGTCGCCGACATGGCGCAGCCGGAGAGGCTGGCGAGGCGCTGCGTGGTCGGGCCGCCCTGGATGATCGCGTAATCGCGGTTCAGCTCCAGCCCCTCCTGCCGCAGCATCTCGCGGAGGAAGATCGTGCTGCCGGAGACCAGGCTCACGACGCTCAGCGTCGTGCCCTTGAGATCTTTGATATTTTTATATTTGGGGCAGCCGACCAGCGTATAGGCGGCGATCGGGACGGTGCCGCCGATGATCTTGAGCGCCGCGCCGCGCTCGACCGCGTTGATCGCCGGCGTCGGATCGACGATGGCGACGTGGACCTGCCCGGCGATGAGCGCCTGGATCAGCGTGTCGGTCGAGCCGATCAGCACGACGTCGCCCTGGACGCCTTCCTGGGCGAAAAATCCCTTGTCGGTCGCCGCGTAGTTGGGGAGCTGCTCGACGGTGCGCGAGACGTTGCCGATGACCACGCGGTCGGCGGCAGCGGCCGGAGCGGGCGGACAGGCGAGCGCCGCCGCGAGCAGATAGGCGGCATATCTCCCGGCGCGGGGCGTTCGCTTCGCCTTCATCGTGGCCCTCCGGCTTTACGGCTTTTGGTAGTAATTTGCGTAGTAATGGTCCGCGATCTCGGACCCGGTCGTCTTCCAGACGCGCTCATGCGACAAAATATAGGCGAGCGCCGCGTCGAGGTACTTGACGCGAAACGCCAGGCCGATGACGAACGGGTGCAGCGGCAGGGTCATGACGCGCGGCTGCGCCGCGCCCTCGGCGTAGAGGGTGTCGAACTGGTCGCGCACCATTTGCAGCCAGTCGGACGGGGTCGTGCCCTCGTGGAACATCGTCCGGATGTCGTTCAGCCCCTGCTGGTAGGGGATGCCGATCATGCGGCCCGACTTGACCCGGATCGCGAACGGCTGGTCGTCGGCGCCCCAGTCGCAGGTGTAGTCGAAGCCCTCGGCGGCGAGGTGGTCCAGAGTATCCGCGCTCTGGTCGCCGCCGCCGGGCCCGAGCCAGCCGCGCGGCGCCGTGCCGGTGGCCGCCTGGATGGTTTCCTTGATACCGCGGATGACGGCGCGCTCTTCCTCCGGCGGGTATTGATTGATGCGGACGTTGTTCGTCACGCCGTGGCCGAGCCACTCCCACCGGCGCTGGCTGCCCGCCTCGATGATCGCCGGGTGATGGCGGCAGACGTCGGCGTTCAAAAGCACGCTGGCGCGCACACCGTGCTTGTCGAGCACGTCCATCATGCGGAAGACGCCGACGCGCGAGCCGTAGTCCCGGAGCGTGTAGCCGGTCACGTCCGGGAGCGGGGCGCTCGCGCCCGGGATCGCCTTGTCGATGTGGAAGAATTCGATGTTTGGCGCGACCATCAGGGCGACCCTGGCGTTGCCGGGCCATTTGAACGGCGGCCGTTTGATGATGGGCGAGTAGTCGTACCGGTCGGTCTGCATGGTCGGGCTCCTAAAGAATTAATGCCGCGAGTCCGGCATAAGCTGGCTTAGCACCGGGCGATCGGTCCGGTCAAGCAGGTTTATGGCAGCGCGCCGCGCCCGGCCGTTTCCTTGACGGAGAACGCCAGCAGCAGGGCGGTGGCGAGCGCGCAGAAGGCGAAGAGGACGAATCCGGCGCTGTAGGAAAACCGCTCGGCCACGTAGGCGAAAAGCGCGGGGCTTACAAGCGCGCCGATCTGGCCGATCAGCCGCCAGAAGCCGAAGAAGCGGCCGCGGCCCGCCGCCGGCGCCATGTCGGCGCCGAGCACCTGCATGCTGCCGGCGGTGATGCTGCCGGTCGCCTGAATCCAGACGAAGCCGGCGACAAAGGGAATCAGGCTCCAGTGCCAGGCGGCGCTGGCGGCGAGATAGAAGATGCCGAGCGCGATCAGGACGAAGCCCGGCACCATCGTGACCTTCCGGCCGAAGCGGTCCATCAGATAGCCGGCGTAAAGCGTGATCGGAATGCCGACGATGGTGCCGGTGGTGGCAAGGCCGCCCAGGAGCTGCGCCCCCGCGCCGTACGCATAGGTAGCGTAGAGCAGCAGCGTGCCGCCCCACAGAACGCCGCGCGTCATCGAGGCGAAAAACTGCGCCGTCAAAAAGCCCAGGTAGCGCGCGTGGAGCATCGACTGCAAAAGCGCGCGCGTGCCGAGCGGCTCCTCTTCTTTCGCGCCCGGCGCCCGGACGCGTCCGGGCGCCGACTCGCGCACGAGAAAAAAGCTCGGCACGATGGCGAGAAAGGCGAGCGCGCCGTAGACCACGAAGGGCACGCGGATACTGGAGAGGGCGAAGAGCCCGCCGAGCGCCGGGCCAATGAGCTTTCCCGCGCGCTCGGTGCTGATCATGCCGCTCATCTGGCGCCCGCGCTCGCGGGTCTTGCTGGCGTCGGCGATCATCGCGAGCCGCGCCTGCCGCCAGACCTCGCTGCCGAGGCCTTCGATGAACCGGTAGAAAAGCAGCTCGGGAAACGAACGCGACAGAGCGATCAGCAAAGAGGCGACCGCGGTCAATATCGGCCCGGCGAAGAGCATGGGGCGGCGGCCGAAGCGGTCGACGAGAAAGCCGGTCGGCACGGCGGCGATCATCTCGCCCAGGCCGTGCATGACCAGCACCAGCGAGGCGACGGCGAACCCGGTGTCGAAAGACTTGGCGAAGACCGGGATCGCCGGCATGGCGATGCTGTAGCCCAGCGCCAGGACGAAGCCGGGAAAATAGAGGGTCAAAAGCTGGAAGGGGGAAAGAACCCCGCCGGCGTCCGCTTTTTCCGAATCGATGAGTTTGGCCATGCCGGACGTGCGCTGCGTCCGCTTAGAAATAGTATAGACGGCGAGGGGGCGTCAACGCCTGGCGTCGCATGCGTCCGCCGGTCTCCCGCTTATTTTTTTCTCGGCACCACCGCCCAGGCTTCGATCTCGATCAGCATGTCCGGCAGGTCGATGCCCACGCCGCGCAGCAGCGTGGCCGGCCGGGGATGCGCGCGCAGATCGGGCTCGTGCTGCTCGAAAAATTTGTACATCTCGTCGCGCATGTCGAAGACGTCCTCGCGGCGCTTCAAAAAATAGCGGAACATGACGATGTTCTTGAGCGAGGCGCCCATCTGCTCGAGGCTGTTTTTGATGTCCTCGAGCGTCTGGCGCGTCTGCTCCTTGATGCCGCCGACCACTTTGCCCCGGCCGGCGCGCTCCTCGTCCGGCGTCCGGCAGGGCGCGTCTTCGAAGGGGTCCCGCCCGGTCGAGCCGGAAAGAAAAAGGATGTCCACGTCTCCCTTGGTTTTAAAACCTGTCGCCCAGTTCATGCGCTCCTTGTGGTAGTGCGGCCAGAGCGTGCCCCAGTCGTATTCGACTTTTTCTTCATTCTGCCGCTCGAGCGCCTTTTTGTTCGTCGCCATGTGTCGACCTCCCGCGTGGTTATTCTAAAAGGACGCAACGTTCTTAACACCGTCCGCTTGCCCGGGTCAAGGAAGCGGGCGGCGGCAAAAAATGATCGCCGGCGTCTCAGCGGGCGTAAATCTTTTTGAAGAATCCTTCCCGGTCCAGCTCCCGCACCAGGCTGTCGTCGAAATACTGCTCGGGTTTCGCCTTGCTCGCTTCGGGTCGCGTACGCGCCCGCTCCTCGAGGACGAGCCTGAACATTTCAGGGTCGAGGTTGGGAACGCGCTCGATGACGTCGACGCCGTATTGCCAGGTGGCTTCGACGACTTCGGGATCGTCAGTCTTGAGAATCCGGGCGAGGATTTTTTTGCTCGCCTCTTTGTCCTTGTTGAGCAGCGCCGCGCCCTCGGCGTAGCCGGCGATGAAATTCTTGACGGTCTGGCGGCGCTGGGCGAGGTAGGCTTTTCTGACGACCAGGCTGACGTGGGGGAAGCTGAGGCCGATGGTCCTCGGCGCGATCTGGATCCGGCCGCCCGCCTTGAGCGCCTTTTGCAGGGCCGGCGGCGTGAGCGGCGCGGCGAAAATCCGGCGCCCCTCCATCGCCGCCGCCAGCTCGGGCTGGCCGCCGAGTTGGAGGAGCGGCACGTCTTTGTCGGGCTCCAGGCCGGCCTTGCGGATGATATAGCGCATGGCGAAATCGGTGGACGAGCCGAAGCGGGTAATGCCGATCGGCTTGCCGCGCAGGTCCTGGATCGATTTGATCTCGGGCTGCACGACGATATAAAACGCGGGGATATTCACCATGCCCGCCACCGCGACCAAATCCGCGCCGCCGAAATCGGCGTCGACGATGCCGCTGCCGCCGGCGGTGGCGATCTGGTTTTCTCCCGCCATCATCGTCTGGATGACCTGGGCCGCGCCCGCGATGTAGCCCAAATTGACGTCGAGGCCGTGCTTGCGGAAGAGCCCCGTCTCCTGCGCCACGAAGAGCGCGGCGTGGTCGCCCGAAATCGAGGCGTACACGGCGTTGACGCGCTCCGGCGCGGTCTGGGCGTGGGACGGGACGGCGGCGAAAAACAAGGCCAGCGAAAAAGCGCCGTTGAAAACATGGGTAAAAGAAAAAGACTGGTTCGGCATCGACGGCCTCCAGAAGAGTTTCGAAACGCGGCACCGGATGGTTCGTCTTAACACCGGGCGCGCGCGGCGGTCAAGCAAGCTTGCGGCGCCGGCGGTGCCGAAAACTTGACAAGCTCTCGAGTAATGCTGTATTTGCGCCTATGGATGCGGCAGAGTCGATCGGCATCGCCGAAAGGAAGCGCATGAGCAAATTCCGGGTCCGGCAAATCTTCTTAGCCGGGCTGATTTATATTCTTCTGCCGCTCGCTCCGTCCTCGGCGGGCGAGGCCGGCTGGCAGCTCGACTGGGAGCGGACGCTCAAGGCCGCCGAGCAGGAGGGCGAGCTGGTCGTCTACACCACCAGCAGCACGGACGCGGTCTTTCGCGAAGTCTTCCAGAAGAAATTTCCCAAGATCAAAGTCACCACGGTGACCGGGCGCGGCTTCCAGCTCGGCCAGCGCGTCCTGGCCGAGCGCCGGGCGGAGAAGTTCGTGCCGGACATCTTCGTCCAGGGCTCGACGACGCCGACGACGGCGCTCTATCCCGCCAAGGCGCTCGACGCCGTGCGGCCGCTCCTGATTCTCCCCGACGTCGTGGACCAGTCCAAATGGTGGCAGAAAAAACACCAGTACGTCGATAACGAGGGCCAGTATATTTTGATGTTCGAGGGCAGCCCCGGCGGCGAGGTGCTCTACAACCGGAACCTGGTGAAGCCCGAAGAGCTGAAATCGTACTGGGACCTTTTAAATCCCAAGTGGAAGGGAAAAATCGTCTCCATGGACCCGACGGTCGCGGGGCCGGCGAGCCAGACCGTCATCTATTATTACCACAGCCCCGATCTCGGCCCGGAGTTTCTCCGGCGGCTCTTCGGCGAGATGGCCGTCAAGGTCATTCGCGAGGACGAGCGGCTGATCGACTGGGTGGCGCTGGAGAAGTACGCCCTCGGGCTCTTTCCCCGCGGCACCGAGGTCGCCAACGCCGAGAAAGCCGGCCTGCCCGTCCGGCAGTTCAAAGCGGGACACTTCAAAGAGGGCGCCTTCTTGAGCCCCACCGGGCTCACGGTCAGCCTGCTCAACCGCGCGCCCCACCCGAGCGCGGCGAAGATCGCGCTCAACTGGTTTTTGTCGCGCGAGGGGCAGCTCGCCTGGCTCGACTACGTCCTCAAAAGCGGCGACGACCAGGACTCGCTCAGAGAGGACATCCCCGACGACAGGCGCAGCCCCAAGGCGCGCCGGCTCCCGGAGGTAAAATATTTTCTCGTCAACAAATACGATCTGCTGACCAATCAAAAGCCGATCGTCGATCTGCTTAAAAAATCCCTGGACACGGCAAAGCCGTAGCCCGCGGCCCGGAGGCGACATGCTGCAATCGGAAGAAAACGAGCTTTTGGTTCATACCGGCCGGGCGACGCCCGGCGGCGAGTGGATGCGCCGCTACTGGCAGCCGGCGGCGCTCGGCGAGGAGTTGCCGGAGAACGGCGCGCCTCTGCCGATAAAACTGCTCGGCGAGGACCTGGTGCTGTTCCGGGACGGCCAGGGACGGCCCAGCCTGCTCGGGCGCAACTGCTCGCACCGGGGCGCCGACTTGAGCCTCGGCCGGATCGAAGACGGCGGGCTGCGCTGCCTCTACCACGGCTGGCTCTACGACGCCGGCGGCCGCTGCCTGGAGCAGCCCGCCGAGCCCGAGGGGAGCGATTTCAAGAACAAGATCCGCCACCGCTCTTATCCGTGCAGGGAGCTGGGCGGGCTCATCTTCGCCTACATGGGGCCGGGCGA
>DASWFA010000194.1:0-4003 GCA_036394475.1 Binatia bacterium | reverse complement strand
GCACGAGAAAAAATTACAGGAGCATCCCGACGAGGTCGTGCGCGTGATGAAGGCGGTGTCGCGCGGCATCCAGTATATTAAGAGCGCGCGCGAGGAGACGATCCGATTCATGATGACCTGGCTGTCGCTGGAGCGGACGGTGGCCGAGGGCGCGTACCCCATCGTCACCGAGTCGCTGTCGGACTTCGGCATCGCCGAGGACAGCGTGATCGAGAGCGCGGTCGAGGCGGCGAAGTTCCAGGGGCTGGGAGACAAGGAAGTCCCGCTCAGCCAGCTGCGCGACTGGTCCTTCGCGCGGAAAGCCCGCGACGAGATCTTGAAAAAAGGCAACCGGTAAGGAGACGCGCATGAGCATTCGGATAAAATACGGGGAGAAGCTTTCCACCGAAGCGGCGCGGCAGGTCGTCGACGAGCTCTATCGAAAAGTCGCCGCCAGATGGGAAGAGCGGGTCAACCGCACGCCTTTCATGACCGAGCTCAAGCAAGGCAAGCTGCCGCTGAAGGCTCTGCAAAGTTTTTTCCGCAACTGGGGCGCCTACACGATCGAGATCAACACGCTCGCCGCCTGCTCGTACCAGCGGCATCTCACGTTTTTCAAGACGCACCGCGAGCTGATGGCGCCGCTCGGCGAGAAGATCGCCGACGAGTTCATCCACCCCAAGCCGCCGGGCCACTTCCTCGTCATGCTCCAGACGGCGCGGGCGCTGGGGCTCACGGAAGAAGATATTTTCGACCAGCCGCTGGTGTCGGAGTTCCGCGCCAAGATCGACTTCATGCGCGGCGTGCTCTCGGAGGGCACCGCCGCCGAGTGGTACGGCTCGATCACCACCGAGGAGCAGATCGGCCACTGGTCGGCGGCGTGCTACAAGGCGCTGACGGCCCATTACGGCTTCAGCCGCGACCAGGCGGTCTATTTCGCCACGCACTACGAGGCCGATCTCGCCGAGCACGGGGAAGGCGTCATGGCCCACGGCAGCTTCAACCGCCTCGCCTTGCAGAAATTGCTGGAATCCGGCATGGCGATCGAGCGGCCGACCTACGGCGTCGAGTACTGCGCGATGACCTCGGTCGATCTCCACGGCGTCATGCTCCGCGCCGGGATGGACGCGGCCGGCTAATTAAAAAACCGAATGGAAAATAAAATGGACACCAAGCCGCCGGGCTACGACGAATATCTCCGCATGTACATGGAGATGGTGAAGTTCGCCAAAGAGGAGCTGAAGCGCCGGGAAAATTCGCCGGTCCACGTGCCGAAGGAGAAGATCGACCGCGAGTTCGGCGGCCACAACTGGGTGCTGCTGGTCGACCCGCGCATCGGCTTCAACGCGCGCATCGTGCGCTTCTGGATCAACGGCTTCCCGCCGGGGGAGGAGAACAACCAGTGGAAGACGATGGGCCACCGCCATACGGTCGAGGCGGTGATCTACGTCCTCAAGGGCCACGGCTACAGCATCATCGACGGCATCCGCTACGACTGGGAGGCGGGGGATTTCATCTGCGTGCCGGTCTTCGCCTGGCACCGGCACGTGAACTTGTCGAGCGAGGACATGGTCTACGTCGCGGCGACGACCGGGCCGCTCTCGATGGGCATCGGCGTGGCGATCTACGAGGACGAGCGCTATCCGGAGTACTGGATCTTCGCCCAGAAGGAAGACGGCGCGGCGAAGAGCCTGATCCCCGGCGCGGTCGACATCCCCGAAGCGCGCCGCGGGATTCCCGCGGGCGTAAACCCGGCCGAGTTCGACAACCCGACCGCGCGCCTCTACTTCGATCAGCTCGAGTTCGGCGAGAAGGAAGAGCAGCAGCGGAGAAACAGCAAAGTGCTGGTGAAGGGCAGGGACTTGAAGTTCGAGAAGACGCCGATGGGGCGCGTCGCGGCGGTCGTCGATCCCAAGCTGGGATTCTACGTCAAGGTCATGTCGACGCTGGTCGCCGAGATCGATCCGGGCAAGCGCTCCGGCGCGCACCGCCATCTCTACGAGGAGGTGAACCACGTGCTCGCGGGCGAGGGCTACAGCATCATCGAGGACAAGCGCTACGACTGGAAGCCCGGCGACACGCTGGCGATCCCGCAGTTCTCCTGGCACCAGCATTTCAACACCGGGAAGGAGACGGCGCGATTCCTCGTTCACACGGGCAGACCGGCGATGGAGAACATCGGCCTAATGATCACGCAACAAGGGGAGCTGGCGACATAGGGCGGCCATAAATGCCCGGCTACTGCGTTGTCGGCCCGCTTCGCTCGACGTACTGGAAGAATAGGATTGATGATCACTCAGCAAGGGGAAATAGCGACGTTTTAGGATGGCTCCGGCGTTTGGGCGGGCCAGCCGCGCCCGCTCTTCGAGCCCGCGCAATGGGTTCGCGCTTATTCCCACCGCCGGTTATCGGATGCGCGGGCTCTTCGAGCGGGCGGCGGCTTTGCCCGCGTGGGGCGTTGCTTTAGCACGCTAAGGAAAATCTTTGTGACCAGAAAATTAATCTTGGCCGCGCTGCTGGCGCTTATCGCTCTTCCGGCTCCCGCGGCGGCTCTGGAGCGGGTGCGCCTCGGCGTCTCGGCCCGGAGCGTGGTGTTCTTGCCGTTCTATTACGGCCAGGCGAAGAAAATATTCGAGAAGCACGGCATCCAGCTCGAGATCATCTCCATGCGGAGCGATCTCCAGACCGTCGGCCTGGTCTCCGGCGAGCTCGATTTCAACCCGGCGGTCGGCCCGGCGATCCTGGCGATCAGCAGCGGCATGCCGCTCAAGACCGTCGCGGTCTTCTACCGCGCGCCGCTGCTCTCGCTGCTCGTCCCGGCGCACGTGACCAGGCCCAAAGACCTGGAGGGGAAAAAAGTGGCGGTCTCGCGCATCGGCTCGGAGAGCCACCGCTACGGCGCGCTGATGCTGGAGAACAGCGGCGTGGACGAGAAGAAGATCACCTTCATCCAGACCGGCAACACGACCGTGAGTCTGACGGCGCTGCAGCAGGGGGCGGTCGAGGCGGCGGTCCTGAGCCCGCCGTTCACCGGCCTGATGGCGCGCCAGGGGTACAAAGTCCTGATGAACAGCCGCGACCTGATCGAGGCGCCGTGGCTCGGCGTCGTCACGAGCCGGCAGAAGATCGCGAAGCAGCCCGGCGAGGTGCGCGCGTTTCTCGCCGCGCTCCGCGACACGCTGAGAAGCATCCGCCAGGACCGGCCGGCCGCCGTCGCCTACATCCAGCAGAGCTGGCAGGTGCCGGCGGAGGTCGCCGGGGAGGCCTACGACGACATCGCCGGCGTCATGGTCGACGACCTCGTCATGCCGGAGGCGCGCGTCAATATATTTTTGGAGCGGGCGCAGAGCCGGGGCGAGCTCGGGAAGAAGCCGCTCGCGCTGGGCGACATCTTCGATTACTCTTTCGCCCGGGGGTTGAAATGAAGCGCGCCGTAAAAAAATCCCGCCCGCTCGTCCTCGCCACCGGCTATCACGTGCGCGCCCGGCCGCTGTGGGACGGCCGGGTCGACGCCGGCGACCTCAAGCTCAAGGTCCTGCCGTTCGAGAACGACGGCGAGCGCCACCAGCGCTTCCTCGCCGGCGACTTCGACGCGGCGGAGCTTTCGCTCGCGCTCTATCTCGCCCTCAAGACCGGCGGCGCGCCGCTGGCGGCGATTCCGGTCTTCCCGAACCGGCGGTTCCGCTATTCCTTTATCTACGTGCGCGCGGACTCGGCCATCCGCGCGCCGGCGGACCTCCGGGGCAAAACAGTCGGCGTGCCGTCCTATCTCAACACCTGCGGGCTGTGGGCGCGCGGGCTGCTCGCGGACGAGTACGGCTTGAAAACCGCCGACATGAGCTGGAAGGTCATGCGCAGAGAGGCGCTCGCCTTCACGCCGCCCGCGGGCGCCGTGATCGAGAGCTTCGCGAAAAACGGCGATCTCAAGTCGCGGCTTTCGAGTGGCGAGGTGGACGCGCTGATCACGCCCGACGTGATCGCCGAGCGCGGCGTCCGCCGGCTGTTTTCCAACACGAAAGAGCTG